>JBCBCD010000518.1:0-5460 GCA_038530915.1 Bacteroidota bacterium | reverse complement strand
GAGGATTTAACAAAGGGCAGCTTAAAAAGATGACATCATAAAGTGATAGTTATTTTTGTCCAAGCACTTACCTTAAAACGCGCAGCGTTTTAAGGTAAACACAACACTACAAACTCCTCGTCCTTCCACCATCAACGGTAATGTTCGTACCTGTTATATAAGCTGCAGCAGGAGTAGATAAAAAAGCTGCTGCCGAACCAATCTCACTTGGCTTTGCAAAACGCTTTAAAGGAACAGATTGCTCCATATTGGAAGCCACCTCTTCAACAGTCTTCTTTTGGTTCTCAGCTATATTTCCAATTAATTCCCTCAATCTATCCGTATCTGTAAATCCAGGAAGAACATTATTAACAGTTATTCCATCTGGCCCCAATTCATTTGATAAGGTCTTCGCCCAATTGGCTACGGCCGCACGAGTAGTATTGGATACTCCAAGATTATCAATAGGAGCTTTGACAGACGTGGAAATAATATTTACAATGCGTCCATATTCTTCTTGTTTCATTCTGGGTACCACCAATTGAACCAATAATTGATTGCAAATTAGGTGATTGGTATAAGCAGCTATGAAATCTTTAGGTTTAGCTTTCAATATAGGGCCGGCTGGTGGACCACCAGTGTTATTAATTAAGATGTGAATTGGTTTTGTTGCAACCAAACCTCTCACCTTCTTTCTGAGATCCTCAGGATTGGTAAAATCAGCCACCAAAAAATCGTGATGCTGTCCATTGTATTGTTCCATCTCGTGAATAATATCTGTCATTTTGAGTGGAGATCTGGATACCAAAGTTACATTGGCTCCTAATTTAGCCAATTCAAATGCAGTAGCTTTACCTATTCCTTTACTACTACCACATACGAGTGCGTTTTTGCCGTTTAAGTTTATGTCCATCGTAAAAAGATATGTACTATAGAATTATAAAGTTGATATAAAAAATTATACTCTTTCAGTCAAATCCAAAAAAAGCTATAAACACTTTCTGCTAAAGAAGAATTCCATTTAACAACCAACCAACAACCAACTAAATATATTAACGCAATATCTACACCTATCGATAAGTCTGAATGTACTACATTTGTAATCTATTTACGAAATGTAATGCATGAAGAATTTGAAGCGTATTTACTTTGCCTCTGATTTTCATTTAGGAGTAGATGCTCGTTTGACGAGTGCAGAAAGAGAAAAACAAATTATTCGATGGTTAGATAGAATAACGGCAGATGCAGATGAAATCTATTTGGTAGGAGATGTATTTGACTTTTGGTTTGAGTACAAAACTGTAGTACCTAAGGGCACCGTGCGTCTTTTAGGGAAACTAGCAGAGATTGCCGATACTGGCTTGCCTGTCCATTTCTTTACAGGGAATCATGACATGTGGATTTTCAAGTACTTCGAAGAGGAGTTAGGTATCAAAACTTACCGCGAACCCATTAAAAGAACCATTAATGGAAAAATTTTTTTAATAGGGCATGGTGATGGCTTGGGACCAGGTGATCATGGTTACAAGTTCATTAAAAAGGTATTTGCACATCCATTTTGCCAATGGCTTTTTGAACGCTTGCATCCTAATTTTGGAATTGGTTTAGCAAACTTTTGGTCCAATAAGAGTCGTGCTGTAAATCCTGAATCACCTGTTTTTTTGGGTGAAGAGAAAGAATGGTTGATACAATACTCAAATGAAGAATTGAATAAAGAATACATTGATTATTTTATTTTTGGACATAGACACTTACCCATCACATTTACGTTAAAGAATAATAAAAGCCAATACATTAATCTTGGCGAGTGGCTCCACTTTAACAGCTATGCTGTTTTTGATGGAGAGGAAGTAAAATTGCATTTTTTTGAAAATGATGAAGTGGTTGTATATGGGAATACATAAATTCATAATCGTTGTTTTTGTTTGTTTTACTTTAAGTGTGAATGCTCAGGTAGGACTTACGCTGATAGATTCTTTAGAGATTGAGGGAGATGATTTTTTTGTAGATAAGTTGGGACAAATATACAGTGTTACTGATGATGGCTATGTGAAAAAATATGATACCAATCAGCAATTGGTCTTTGAATACAGTGATAAGACCTTGGGTGAACTTTCCAGTTTTGACATCTTTGATCCTTTTAATATTCTGGCTTTTTATGAAGATTATCAGTTGATTAGAATTTTAGATAGGACCTTGAATCCTTTCATAGATCTGGAGCTTCTTGATCTGGATATTTTGAATATTTCTGCTTGTGCTATGGGGCAAAATGGCTTTATCTGGATGTACGATGACCAGTACACACAACTTCTAAAAGTAAATCAAGCCGGGGAAGTCATATCACGCAGTCAACCTTTAAGCCAGGTGTTAGGCTGGATACCATCTGTTGATCAGTTGGTTTTTGCTCAGAACTCATTGTGGTTACGAGATCAGAAAAAAGGGATCATTCATTTTGATTGGAATGGACAGTATGTAGGCTATGATGCAGTAGACAATGTAAATCAGCTTCTTGTCATTAATTCCAATCAGTTATTGATTCAACAAGGAGAGGAATGGAAGTTTTACAATTTAAGGTCGAAAGCGCTCCTTCCTTTTTCAAATATTAATTTGACTTCCTCTAAAATAAGATTGGTTTCAAATACTATTTATGTACTTGAAACCAACCAATTGAAAAGTTACAGGATTGAGGAATAGATCTTATTCTTTGCCTCCTTTCAACTTATCTTGATATTCTTTCAACACTTCCCAATCTCCTAGGTCAGCCAATCTTGCTTGAGCTGGCCAAGTAGTAGGATCGTGCATTTTATATTGGTTGCCTGCTGATTCCAATATTTCTTTTAGATGAGTTGCTGAAGCAGCAGCCAAGTCAGAAATATTTTGAATGCCATTGGCTTTAAGAACACCTTCAATCTTTGGCCCAATTCCTTCAATTAAAGTTAGATCATCGATTGGATTGGGCGCTTCTATATCTGCGATCAAATTGTTATCTAAGTTTTGAAAAGCTGCGGGGTTTTGCATTTTGATTTGATAAAGACTCATTGCTTGACCCACCCAATTGTCCTTTTGTATGCGACCTTCAAAAAACTGTATTGCTTTTGTAACTTCTGATATCTTTTTATCATCAAATTCACTGATCTGTTGGTAAGTCGTAATACCAATCTCATTGAGCTTCTTCTCAATGAAAGGCCCAATGCCTTCTATTAAAGTTAGATCATCGTAAGTGGTTACTATCTGCCCAGAGTTAGGTACCGTTTCTACATTGGTTGGAGCTGAGGCTGTTTCTGTTGACTTATTGGTGGTGGTAGGAACAAAAGGAGGCTCAACGGTCATTGCTGCTTTATCAGAAGCATCTTCAAAGTAAGTTTCTTCTGGTTGCTGCATGGATCTGAAAAAGCTTTCATCAGTATTAGATGGAACAAAAGCTACATTTCCTTTTAGCTGAGAAAGACTTTTATTCAATTCTTCATTTTCTTGCTCTAGTTCTGCTAATTTTTTTTCTATCATATCTAAACGGATCGATTCATCACCATTAGTATTTGAATCTGAATCACCTGAAGAGATAGTGCTAGATGGAGCTATTGCGATGCTTTTGGGCTGTTCTGAAGCCTGAGCAAGTAAATTTTGAGTTTGCTGCAATTGTACTTTAAGTTCTTTATTCTCTAAATTCAATTGTTTGTTAATCTCTTGCAATCGATCTATCTCTTCATTATTAGCAGGAGCGGAGCCTTCTTTATTCTTAAGTTCACTATTTAGTTGGAAAATGTTTTTGTGAAGCTTTGCATTTTCTCCCTCCATTATGGTCAACTTATTTTTAGCATCGTCTTTTTCAAACTTAGCCTTTTTTAAGTCAGATTCAAGGACACTGTTTTTTTGTGCAAGTGTGTTGTTTTGAGCTTGCAAATCTAAATTTTCTTCATTTTTGCTTGCCAATTCTTTCTTCAATCTTCTAATTCGACCTCCTCTTAAGACAAGACCCAGGAGAATCCCTAATAAAAAACCACCTAGAATGAAGGCGATAAATGACATACTTTCTTCGGTAGTTAAGCCATCTATGAATTGTGTGAAAGTGTCCATGTTCATCAGCTCAGTAGTTTAATTGATTAAAGTGAATGATGTATTTAAGTGGTTGGACAAAAATAACTATTATTTTATGATGTCATCTTTTGAGCTGCTCTTCGTTAAATTCTCAGCTGATGTGAATCACCTTGCGAATTTACCTTGATCAGCTCCAAAAATCTGATCGATCAAAAACACTACTTCGCTTTGTTCAACTACTTATAATTAATAAATTATTGTATTACAAAGTTAACCCGTCTGTTTCTTTGTCTCCCTTCTGGTGTTGTATTCTTGGCTACAGGTTGACGTTCACCTTGTGATTTTGTGTCTATTGCTACACCAACCCCCATCTCGCGAAAGTATTCCTGTGCACTTTGAGCTCTTCTTAGGCCAAGATCGTAGTTAAATTTTTCACTGTCAATATTATCAGTGTGACCGATAATGGTTAATTTTTTACTTGGATTCACCTCTAGGTAAGTCTTAACAGAATCAGCATAATCAATAAAAGCATCACCTGGTTGAAAGATATCTGATCCAAACTCAAAATTAGCATCAGAGAAAGTCATGTTGGTAAAGCTAAAATCTAATTTTTGAAGGGTATCAGTCGACAAATTAATGCCAAATAAGACAGGTTGTAAAAGAACATCCGTATCTGCAATATCATAATCTAGTGTAATCCTATCTTTCTTGACTTTTCTACGCATCAATTCTCTTCTTATTCTTTCAGCTCTCGCTAAGCCAAAGTTTTCGTAATAACCCACACTAATACCACTTTCAGCAGGAAGATATTTGGCGGAAATTGTTATTGATTCAGCTGTCTTTTGGTTGAGATAATCCGCAACAGAATCTAAAAATACTTCATTATTGCGATTTAAAACCGGGTCAACCTGTGCAGAATCAAAGCGGAACTCATCATAACCTGATAGAATTAAGGTGTCACCTTTAGTGAAATTTAAGGTTTGTAAACGCTCATCTTTTTGTTCTGTCTGATCTTGGCATGTACCCCTTAAAACACAAAAGAAATACCATCTTGCACCTAATAAATAAACAATGAAGAGAAGAATAATTAAAAGTGATCTCATAATTCATCTAAATTGATGATTGACAGATGAAAGTTTATTGCTTATCCTGTCGAACTTCTAAATATAAAAAAATATACGATAGTAGTAAGACAAAACAACAAGTTGTTTTACGTGTATTCTTACCAATAGATTGGCTAAATCTTAAAAATATCTAATTTTTTACAAAATCATGATCCTTTTTTGAAAAATTCTGTTTCGCTCTTAAATCAGTCATAATCAGAAGCTGTCTAATGGCTAAAAACCATAGTCAACTTCACAGAAAAATTTGTTAAGAAAGATACTATGAAACCCATTTACGTTTCAGAAGCATTGTTGAGCGAAATTATCAATATCTCTTCCACCC
>JBCBCD010000517.1:0-5479 GCA_038530915.1 Bacteroidota bacterium | reverse complement strand
GATTCCACAAAGTGGAATCGTAAGGTGTTACTTAATCAATAATATTGGTGATGAAATAACCACCCGCTTTTATGCAGCACCGGATTTCCTCAATGATTACTTTTCTTTTTTTAAGCAACAAGCCAGTGAAGAAAATTATCAAACCTTAACGGATTGTACTGCCTGGTCAATTGATTTGGAGAGTGTACAATATTGCTTTCACAATATCCCTGAATTTCGCGAGTGGGGTAGGATGTTACTGACGATGAATTATGTAGAAATGCACCAAGGTTTGATTGCTCTGCACAAATACAATGCTATGGAACGATATCAAAATTTTTTGAGGGACAAACCAGAAGTAGTTCGTCAAGTGCCCCTAAAATACATTGCCAGCTATTTGGGCATTACCAAACACTCATTGAGTAGAATTAGAAAACAATTAGCAGAATCTGATGCTGCAAACTGAGAAGTTGTCATAGGGCAACTCATTTATCTTCCTTCTTCCCGTTCTTTGTAAAAAACAAAAGATATAATGGATTTACACTTAACACAAGTACCAGCTTGGGTCTCAACTTCTTTTGCCCTTTTCTTACTTACAGTTCCTATTTTATTAATTGCCAATGCTGTTAAAAGAGCTTTAGATCAGGCGAATAGAGTCGATGGTAAAATGATGAGAAGAAACATCATCATTTTCTACCTTATTTATTTTATGGTAACTGGGGTTTTATCAATCCTGGGTACGTATGCAATTAATACTTTCCCACCGAGGATTATCGTGGGAGCAGCCTTGCCCTTATTTTTATTTTACTTTTTGGTAGTTCAAAGGAAGGAATGGTTCAAAGCAGTTTTTAAATATGTAAGCTTGGAAACATTGGTTTATATACATTTATTTCGCTTTGTTGGCGTCTTCTTTTTTACCCTAAATTCTTATGGAGTTATTCCTGATCTTTTTGCGAAAATTGGAGGGACGGGAGATGTACTTACTGCGATCCTGGTCATACCTGTGATTTATTTCATTCGTAAGAAAGCATCTTTTGCGAATACATTAGTATGGATTTGGAACACAATTGGACTGATAGACATTCTATCTGTTCTTTCAACAGCACTTATTTTAACCCGTGAAGCAATTATAAATAATCAGGAAGGCGTATTGCAAATTGGAACATTTCCATTTAGTTGGATACCAGCATTTGCTCCGGCTACTATCATCTTCTTACATATTTTGGTGTATAGAAAATTGATCAAAGAAAAATCTATTTCCACCAATGACCTAATAAAGAATCAAAAAACTTAAATGCAGTTTGACCTATAAAGATATTTCGTCAAATTGATTGACAGTCGTATGCTTTTCAGAAGCTGTGGTTCCTGGCCTTACCAACTGAATGGTTTGGAAGCCAGCTTCTTGAGCTGCATCTAGCTCCGCCTCTACATCAGATAGAAATAGAATGTGATCAGCCGGAATATTCAGCGATTCTTGAATATTTCGATAAGAATGGACTTCCTTTTTATGTCCAATATTGGTGTCAAAATGTGCTGATAAATAAGGAGTTAAATCACCTTTCTTAGAGTACTTAAATAAAAGTTTTTGAGCTTCAACAGAACCGGAGGAATAAATACCCATTTTGAGGCCCGCTTGTTTCCATTTTTCTAAAACAGGCAAAACGTCTTCATAAACATGTCCTGTATACTCACCAGAAACATAGCCTTCTTTCCAAAGATATCCTTGAAGTGCCTTTAAAGCGGTATGCTTGCGATCTGCTTTGATCCAAGTTAACAGTTGTTGGATGGCTTCATCATTGGACATCTCTTTGTCATCTTCCTCAAGCACTGTCTTTTTTACAGCTTCTAATTCTGCTAAAACCAAATGATCATTTTGATTTTTCGTTACAAAACCTTCCAGATGTTTGCTAGCATAAGGGAACAACACTTCATGTACAAAAGAGATAGAAGTAGTTGTTCCCTCAATGTCCATTAATATAAATTGTATCATGCTGATAAACCGAGTTCGTTATATTCTTGATCTACTCCAGAAGAAGTATAATGAGGCACCCAGCCTGATTGATCAATGAAAACTCGGATCGCTTTCACTGATGTTTTAGGTCCAAAGTCAAACCAGTGTTTTGTATTGGCCGGCACGGAAATCAAATCTCCTTGTTGACAAATTACACAAAAAACGGGATTACCATTTTCCATATTGAACCAAAACAAACCTTCTCCATCTACAAAGAAGCGTACTTCATCTTCTGAGTGGGTATGTTCTGTTAAAAACTTAGTTTTAATGGCATCCAAATTAGGAGTATTGGGACTTACACTGATGACATCAGCCGTTTTGTATCCGTTGCTTTCCATATAAGGTTTCAAAACATGCTCGTAAGCACCTAGTACTGTATCTTGGTCTGCATCTTCAGCAAACTCTACTTGAGCTTCCCATTGATCGTACAAAACACCTCTTTCTGCCAGAAAAGACTTTATTTCTGCTGCATCGTTTATTTTACGGTCTTGATCAGGAATGTGTAATATGGCCATTGCTTTAATTTTTTATGGATTCAAATTATGGTTAAAAGTATGGATCTTATAAAAACATTCAAATAAAAATTCAAAAACTTCAATATGTCTTTTGGCTTCAGCTATGTTTTTTCCCCAGGTATAAAGGCCATGACCAGCTAATAGAAAGCCCTTCATCTCAGGATGTTGTTGCCAATAGTGATCAATTTCTGCTGATAGTGCTTCCATATCCTGAGAATTAGCAAATATAGGTACATCTAAGAAAGTGTCATGTGTACATATGCCACTCAGCCCTTTTAACACTTCAAAGCCTTCTAATCTCAGGCTGCCTTTTGATTCAAATAAACTAGATAAAACTGTATTGTAAATCGTATGGGTATGCAACACACAAGCAACATTCTCAAGACGGTTATAAATCATCACGTGTAACAAGGTTTCAGCAGATGGTTTTCTTTCCTCCTGAATGGGTTTTCCCAGTTTGTCTACCCTCATAATATTTTCCTCAGAAAATGCACCTTTATCAATGCCTGAAGCTGAAATATGTATCTGCTCTTCACCTGGAAGGCGGTATGAATAATTAGAACTGGTCGCGGGAGCAAATCCCTTTTGATGAAGGAAGTGAATACAGTCTACCAGTTCTTTGGACCAAGAAGTTGTATTGATTAACATAGGATAAATGTAGATAATTTTAGAGGATTAAGCCAAGCCTTAACCGAGAAGAAATGATAAGTGGAGCATTCGAATAAGTGCAACAATAATTAACAGCTGAAATGTTAGTAAATCAAATTCAATCTAAGATTAGTAGAGTTCTCTAACAGGATACGAGTAGACTGATCACCTCACGCCGTGAGGTGATCAGTCTACTCGCATCCTATTGAAGCGGAATTTTTTAATTTTTGAGCTCAAAAGTTATCCCGGCATGATTGATTAGTCTGTCAAATAGCACTTCACCCATAGCCACACTTGGAGTTAAAACCCCATAAGTAGATGGCGATTTATCTTGATCCTTTGCCAAACAAACAGCACTTTCAGCCAACATTTTTGATGTTGAACCATATCCTGGATCTTTATCTCCTATAACTTTTACTTTTATAGTCTGATTACCCTCGGTTTTGCCATAGAAAAGTAGGTTGAAAAAGCCTTTATCACGGATCTCAGCTGATGGACCCTGACCGGGTTTGGGAAATAAACGGTCGGTTATTTTCTTTAAGAAAGAATTTGACATTTTAGACAAGAGTAGCTTCATGAAGAGGGAAGAGAGATTGGCTATGATGCGAGCACGCAGGCCTTTACCATACCATATAGCTTCCGAATATGAGAAATCATGCCCATATGGATATCCTGCCAAGGCATGACTACGTCTGATCACTTTGGTGTTGATAAACGCCATTACAAATGGTCCCATCCAAACCTTAAAATCTGGATCATAAAAAGCATTAAGGGATTCTGCTTGATCTTTACCTGATCTTTCAGCGGGAGGGTTTAAACTGTAAGGATCTGCTAAGACTTGATTAATCTTTGGGTCTTTTTCCCCTTCTGCAAGAGCATTGGTTAAGCTGATATAAGTTCCACCACTGAATCCTCCTGTAGCTCCTTTGACCCTCATTTTAACCTCTTTACAATATTGGCCAAAGTGTTTAAGTGCTTCCTGCTGTAAAAACCATATGCCATAATCGGAGGGAATGGAATCAAAACCGCAGCAATGAACAATCTTTACCTTTTTTTCTTTTGCTGTTTCATGATGCTGATCAATCATTTTTCTCATCCATTGCACTTCGCCGGTTAAATCACAGTAATGTGTACCATTTTCCAAACAAGCTTCGACCAAAAGAGTACCATAAAGTGCATAAGGACCTACGGTAGAGCAGATCACTTTTGCCTGACTAGCCATTTCTTGTAGTGATGACTTATCAAAACTATTAGCAATTAAAATTGGAATATGAGATGCTCCCAATTCTTGTTTTACGGCATCAAGCTTGACTTGATTACGCCCTGCAATGGCCCATTTTAATTCATTATCAAGACCATATTTTTGGTACAAATATTCTACAACCAGTTTGCCTGTAAAGCCAGTTGCTCCCCAGACCACTATATCAAAGGTTTTCTCTTGCATGAAAAGGGCATTTTTTCAGTTAAAAATAAAAGAAAAAAAATGCCTTTTATGTTCGTTGATCAGATTAAATCCTTGTTCATGCAGTACTATCTGACATAATGTCTACCTAAAGGGATATAATACTTCTCTTTAAAGGCAAGGTGTAGTATTGGCTAATCACACAAGACTCATGCAAAAACACATAGACTGTAATAATGTCTTGTTCTTTTGCTTCTGAGTCAGCACTTAGAGTAGTGAAGGATGAAAAACCAATACACACATTGCGAAAAAACTCATTGCATTCATCTTTTATAACAAATTAAAAACTAGTTGTCTAAGGCTTGGTTGTACGATTACATGATGTAACATTTTCCATCTGTAGGTTCCAAAGCACAGACTTCTCGACTAGTATTTATTATGCCATATTGTATTTCTGTCTAATTGAACATTAGCTCTTTTCCTTCTTGGTTTAATTCATTCTGTTTTGATATTTTAACCACTTTTCATTCTGCTTTTCAGTAAGAATTTCCTTCATAACTGTGTTCAGTTTTTCTTTTTCAGCAATTGCTTCCTTTCTTATTGGGGGAATGATTTCCTGAATTTTTGCTCTTACTCCGTTCATCTGGCTTCTGTCTCTATTTTGCATAGCAATTTGTAAGTTACTATTGAATTCAGCTTCCAGGCTTTGAAAGGTTGAGGAATGATTAAAGGCAAGATCATCCATTTGAGAGTTGTAAATTTTCAATGCTTCAGATACATTAGTTTTTCTTTCCTTTTCCTTTACTTTTAATTTTTTAATGACTTCATCGTAGTCATAGGTAGTGATACCAGCTGCTTTTTCAGCTTTAAATTCTGGTGGGGACATACCTGCCATAGGACTTTGAGCATTTACATTTGAAACCA
>JBCBCD010000516.1:3308-5486 GCA_038530915.1 Bacteroidota bacterium | reverse complement strand
GATTTTGAAAGCAGTCTATTTGCATTTGACAATGCAGTAGAATATTATCCACAATCAGCAATGGCTTTGTTAAAAAGAGCAGTATTTAAGAAAAGATACGGTATGTACAATGAGGCAGCGGAAGATGTTGATAGAGCTAGAAGACTCAATCCTTATATTGCAGATTTATATGGATTCAATGGTCGAATGAAATTGTTGAATATTCTGGCTTTTGAAAATTATGATTGGAACAATATGCCGGACCTGGACGCAAATATTAAGTATTTCTACGAAGCGCTGGATAAGCGTTTACTTAATGAATTCGCTCCAAAGGAAGAATTAAATTTAATTGAGGACCTTTTGTATCAATTAAGTTTAGAGAATTATAGAGAGAGTCTTACACAAGCCAATAAACTGCTTGAAAAGTATCCTAAATCTTATTTGATCCACGATATTAAGGGTTTTATTCTTATTAAAATGGATAATGCTTCTGAAGCTAGCAGGGCACTGAATGAAGCGGTTAGTTATAAGCCTGATTTTGCTTTGAGCTGGTACAAGTTGGGAATTACGGCAAGGATGGAAAATGACTATGATAAAGCAGATGAATTATTTCAGTACGCTGTAGAACTGGACCCTAATTTAAGTCTGGTATATTTTGAAAAAGCTTTTCTAAAAAAGAAGAGAGGTGATCATAACGGAGCTTTAGAAGAGTTTCAGGCTTTATTAGAGCTCGATAATGATTATTTCTTTGAGGCATTGTTTTGGCGAGGAATGACCAAAAAATTCAATGGTGATCTTTCTGGAGCTATTTTGGACATGGACTTGTCTATTTCACTTCAGCCTAGTTCTGCCGAACTGTACAAGCACAGAGCAAATATTTATACTTTATCTGAACAATACTTTTTAGCCATTAATGATTACACCAAAGCCATAGAGCTACAAGAAAATTATGCTGAAGCCTACTACAACAGAGGCCTGACGTATTTATTGCTCAATGACCCTTCCTCGGCTTGTTATGATTTAAACAAGAGTAGGGCACTAGGATATGAAAGAGCAACTGAGAAGCTTAAGTATTTTTGTGTAGACTAATGTTGTTTTGTGTTATGTGTTCTGAAATGCATTTCAGAACACATAACTTACTATCTAAGAAAGTCTTTAACTTCAGCATCAACCGTACCTCTTAATGGTAGCACAAAGTTAGAGTTGATCAGTTTTTTCCATTTTTTCTGATATTCTTCAAAAGAAAGAGACTCCTGTATTGATACTTCAGTCAAATTAGCTTCATATCCAAGGATATCAATATTCGAAATCTTTTCAAATTCCTTTTTGAGTTGATATTTTCCAAACTGGAAAACGGAATAGTGGTACATAAACAAGTCCTCTTTTGTCATTTTCTTTTCCAGAATTTCTATTTTCTCGGGATAATAAATCCCGTCAATAACCTGATAAGTAATCAATCTGTGAATTTTATTAAAAGATTTGCCATTTGAGCCATAGAATTCATGCTTGTAATAAACTTTACGAATACCTAAGTTTTCAGTGTCAATCCAAATATACCCAAGTAAATCACTACCTATTTCTGTTCTCGGAGCTTTATTAATAGCCTCATTGACTACACTGTCCAGCTTAGCCTCCGAATACTTTGGGAAAGTGATTCTTAGACTTTCTTTAAGGCTTTCTTTCATAGCTATTCTACCTTCATTATGGTCTATTCTTCTAACAGTAGGCTGAGTTTTTATTAAGTAGTGTTTTTGTCCATCGAGTGTATCAAAGTCAATGACTTTTCGGTAGCGTTTGCCAAAGTCTTCATTGAGCTCGAAAATTGTTCCTTTAGGTCTTCCTTTGCCAGAACCGATGAATTCATATTGGTGGAATAAGTCATAAATTTTGGTACTTGTTTGGCGAAAAAAGGTACTATCTAAATGTATTTCAGCTTTTTTAAAATTGGGAGTAGCTTCTGCAGTTTCTACTTGTAGTTTTAATAGCCTTTTGGTTTTACCACTTCCTTTGAAGTTGAATTTACCATCCAATTGAATACTACTTAAAAATTTTGCTGGTCTTTCTTCTTTGTATTCATACCAGTTGTACTGTTGGAAATGAAAATCTCCGGAAGTCCAGCTGCAACTATAATTTTCCTTGTTTCGCTCTATTGATTTTAACAATAGGGGATAGGCAACCAATGGTGTAACGACCACTTCT
>JBCBCD010000516.1:0-3298 GCA_038530915.1 Bacteroidota bacterium | reverse complement strand
TGCAGTTCAAAAATTGATTCTTCCAGTATTATGGTTGATTGTGTCCTCAACTCTTTGACAGTCAGTATTTTTGATTTAAAACCTATGGCAGAAATAGAAACGGTTTTATTTAAGTCTTTAGCATTTACGCTAAATTGATAGTTTCCGTACTCATCAGCGGAAGTTCCTCCCCCACCTACTTGAATATTGGCAAAAATTACAGGACTGCCGTCAGTAGCAGAAGTTATTTTACCAGATAATTTTAAGGTAGACTGAGCAGAAAGTATAAAAGTAGATAGGCAAAAGAATAGGGTAAAAATTGACTTCATAGATCACTTTTAGGTTCTTGTCTTTAAGTATATAATTTACAAAAGACTCACTAAAAGCTTTATTAAGAGGAAGTTAAATTCAGTGTAAAAGATGCAATGCGCGGCCGCACATTGCATCTTTTAGATTTTACTATTCAGGTACAGCATTAGGATTCAACAAGTCGTAGAATTGATCCAACTTAGGTAAGATGATGATTCTCGTTCTGCGGTTCATTCCTCTGCCTTCCGCAGTAGAGTTGCTTGCCAGTGCATTGTATTCACCACGGCCAGCAGCAATCAATTTATTAGGATCGATGCCATAATTTTTCTGAAGTACTCTTACAACAGATGTAGATCTTTTTACAGAAAGATCCCAGTTATCTGCGATACAAGAGTTTTTAATTGGCACATTATCAGTATAACCTTCTACCATTACTTCAATATCAGGTTTTTGCTCTACAATTTTTGCAATTTTCCCAAGTACTTCATAGGCTCTTGAAGTTAGGGAAGAGCTACCTGATTGGAACAACATTTTATCTGATAGATTAATGAATACTACTGTTTTATCAACCTGGATGTCTACATCTTCATCTTCAATACCATCTTTCAAGACGCTCTTTAAGTTAACTGCCAGAGCAAGGTTAACAGAATCTGCTCTGGTACGTGCCGCTTGAAGCAATTGAATGTATTTATCTTTTCCTTCTAACTGAGACAGCGTTTGCTTAATGTTGTCAGTTGTAGATTGAGAAAGAGTAGTCAAATCTTCAGCCTGCTTCAATTGCTGATCTCTAATGGTTCTCAAGTCATTGATTTGATCTTTGAGATCGTTGATTTGCTCTTCTCTTAACCTAAGGTTACTTTGTGCGACGCCTAGTTGACTTTGAAATGAATTTCTTTCGGCTTCCATGCTTGCAAGGCGACTCATGTAGTCGTTAAGTTGCTCTCCACACTCACCAAGTTGTTTGTTTGCTATTGCTAGTTCATCCTCATAGTTCTTTTTCATTGTTTCGTACTGCCCTTTTGAAATACAGGAAGCAGTTGAAAAAATAATAAGAGCTACGAAACACCAATTTAGAAATGATTTCATTCGAATTTGGATTTAATGATTTAATGATATTCTGAGTTAATTATTTACATAGAAAATGTTCAAGGGGAGAGACTATAGGCTAAAATTAATAAAACCTTGATTCAATATAGCATCTTTAATCAACAATTAATGAGAACAAAAATTGAGACGTAAACTAATTAAAGTAAGTAACATACTCACATTAAATGCAACACTACTCAATAGTATACTGTCTGTTCTTTATAATTGCTTTAAATTTATCTCACTGGTTCGCTATTAAAAACTATAAACAAATGGATTCCACTTCAACTACTCAGCCTTTATGGTCAACTGTCGATAAGGTTGGTTTTAGGTTTTTCTTTATTTTTTTTGGACTTTTTGTCTTTCCTTTTCCGATTAGTGTTTTACCCTGGATTTCCAGCTTCACTTATCAAGGAATGAATGTATTCTGGTCATGGGTAGTTGACTTTGTTGGGAAAAATATATTGGGCATTCAAGATCAAATGTCTAGTGCTATGACAGGAAGTGGGGATAAGTTGTACAATTGGGTCATGTATTTTTCGATACTTCTATTAGCTGCAATTGGTACACTTTTTTGGAGTTTAATAGATCAAAAAAGGGCTAATTATCAAAAGCTGAAATGGTGGTTTTTGGTTTTTCTTACCTACTATTTGGCGCACTACATGTTTGTGTATGGAATTATTAAAATATTTTATCTACAGTTTAGTGCACCTAATTTAGCTACACTGTACCAAAATATTGGTCAGGTTTCTCCCATGCGATTATTGTGGACTTTCATGGGCTCATCCGGCCCTTACACAATGTTTTCAGGCTGGTGTGAAACCATCGCGGGTTTATTGTTGATTGTAAGACGTACACGTACCCTGGGAGGCTTGGCAGCTTTTGGGGTAATGCTAAATGTTTTCATGCTCAATATGAGTTACGATGTACCGGTAAAGCTTTTTTCTTTCCAACTTATGTCAATGGGCTTATTCATTGCACTGCAAGATTACAAGCGCATCATCAATTTCTTCTTCTTGAATAAGACAGCAGAAGCGGTTAATTATTCACCGACTTTTTTAGCAAGAAATACTCGGATGATCACTAATATTGTCTTGGGCTGCCTGGCGGCCTACTTAATCATTGCTCAGGCAATAAGTAGCAATAATTCAAGAAAGCAATATGGTACTCTAAGAGAAAAATCTCCCTTATATGGCGTTTATCAGGTCGATAATTTTGTTATTAATAACGATACTTTGCCGCCTTTACTAACAGATACAGTACGTTGGAAAAGACTCATTCTCGACTACCCCAATCGATTGACCATTTGTCAGATGGATGAAAAAGCAAATTGGAAGTCTTGTAATTTAGATACGACTTTGCAACAGCTTAAAATTAAAATTGATTCTGATACCACTCTTTTCCATTATGAAAAGATGGATGAATCTTTAAAGTTATCCGGTATACACAATGGGGATACGCTTAAGATAGACCTTACTGCTTACGATTTGGATAATTTTGGCCTGTTGAATAGAGGATTCAACTGGGTCAATGAGGTGCCGTATAATCGGTATAATTATAATGGGAAATAGTAGTAAGTAAGATATAAATATGAATCATGCCATTCCACTTGATGAAAGAGCTTTGGCAGCCTTATCACATACAGCAATGGAACTTGATATCTATGTGTGGCTTGTTCAAAGACTGAGAAATGGCCAAAAATCCTTACTTTTATTTCCAAAGGTAAAGCAAGATTATGGCGTCCAAAATTTTCATCAGCTACCGCCGTCGGGATAGTGCAGGAGCTGCAGGTCGGCTTTATGACTTTCTGGAAATGAAAGTCGGTAGCAAAGCCTTATTTAAAGACGTAGACAACATCCCCTATGGCAGAGACTTTCGGGAAGAAATTCGCCAGGCCATCGATGACAGCCGGGTGGTATTGGTA
>JBCBCD010000515.1:566-5487 GCA_038530915.1 Bacteroidota bacterium | reverse complement strand
CTTATTTAACTCTTTTTTATGTTGCGCATTAACGTTAGCAAAGGTGCTTCGGCTACATTGAATTATTTCAAAGATGATCTAGCTCAACAGGATTATTATACGGGGCAAGCTAAATGCATTGGTACTTGGCATGGAAAGCTGAAAGAACGGTTAGGTTTATCAAATGAGGTTAATGAAGAAAACTTCAAAAGTCTCATCCACAACCGGCATCCTACCACGGGAGAAAAACTAACTGTTAGAGATGCGAAAAACCGAAGATGCGGAGTGGATTTTACTTTCAACGCTCCGAAATCCGTTTCTGTTTTACATGCAATTACTAAGGATAAAGACATCCTTTTAGCTCACAGAAAAGCAGTCCAGTTGGCTATGCAGGAAGTAGAAAATAATATGCAGACGCAAGGTTGGGCTAATGGTGAAAAGGTGTACGAAAAGACTGGAAATTTGCTCTATGCAGCCTTTGAGCATCACTTAACCAGACCCGTTAAACATGGGGTAGATGGACAGATAAAATACTTGCCCGATTGCCATCTACACGTTCATGCGTATGTCCTTAATGCTACATTCAATGAAAATAAAAACCGCTATCAAGCAATTGAAATTGGTAACATTAAACGCTCTGGGATCTACTATGAAGCCGTTTATCAGAACCATTTAGCCAATGAATTACAAGCAGCCGGATACTCTATTGAGCGTAGTAGAAATGGTTTTGAAATAGCTGGAGTCTCTAAATCTATTCGGGATCGTTTTTCTAATCGGACCCACGAAATCAACCAAAAAGCTAAAGAAAAAGGAATTCTGTTAGATAGGGAAAAGGATCAGCTTGGGGCGCGTACTAGGGTGAAAAAGCATATGAGCGTTGATGAAAAAACAATGGAAGCTCATTGGGATAGCCGTCTAAGTTCAGCTGAAAAAAAGGCTTTGTTTGAGCTAAAGCATAAAGCTCGGACTGGTGAAAAGGAAAAAGTAAATATCAGTGTGGAAGAAGCTCTAGATCAAGCTCTATTACATTATTTGGAGCGTAAATCAGCAGTACCTGAAAAACAAGTCATTGGTTATGCCCTCAAATTGGGCATTGATCAATTTGAGGTACAAGATGTGAAACAGGCTCTTGAGCAGCGCAAAAATTGGGATATTATTACTGGTCAAAAGCATTCTGATACTTATCTCACAACTGAAAATACTTGGCTTGCTGAGCATCAAATGAAAGATTTTGCGGTACATACCCGCCACAAATTTGCATCTCTTAACTCTGAATACACCATACAGCGAGATTTTTTAAATAAGGGGCAAAGAGAGGCCATCAATCATGTATTATCCTCAGAAGACCAGGTCATGGTTGTAGCTGGAGGTGCTGGAACTGGTAAAACTACCCTTTTTCAAGAGGTGAAAACTGGAATTGAAGCAAATGGGAAAAAACTACTAGCCTTTGCTCCATCAGCAGAAGCAAGTAGAGGTGTGCTCCGAGATAAAGGTTTTGAAGGAGCCGAAACCATCAAAAAGCTACTCGACCAAAAAGACTTGCAAGAGCAAACCAAAGATCAGGTCATTTTAATTGATGAGGCAGGTATGATTGGTAACCAAACTATGAACGAAATCTTCAAAATAGCTAAAGAACAAGATGCCCGTGTTATTCTCTCTGGTGATTGGAAACAACACACCTCGGTAGAAAGTGGTGATGCTTTGAGATTACTCGAAAAAGATACTTCCTTGCCAGTAGCTAGAGTAAAGGAGGTAGTTCGTCAAAAGGAGAAAACCGTTTACAGGCAAGCGGTTAAAGACTTATCAGATGGACAATTAGAGGAAGCTTATCAAAAACTTGATAAAATGGGTAGTATTGTAGAGATCGAAGATAAAGATCAGCGGCATGAACAGATTGCTAATGATTACTATGACAGTATTACTGCTCCAGGAGTGCGAGAAAAAGATAGCACTTACCGAAATCGTACAGCTTTGGTTGTATCTCCTACCCACGCTGAAGGACAAGCTATTACTGGAGCTATCCGAGATAAACTAAAAGAGAAAGGAATAGTAGGCCAAAAGGAGCAAAGTTTTCCCGTTTATCGTTCGCTTTCATTTACTTCGGCAGAAAAGCAAGATCGTGTAAATTATTACGAAGGAATGATTGTCCAATTTTATCAAAATAGTGGGGTTCATAAAGCTGGCACTAGCGGTCAAGTGTCAGGTTTTGACCAGCAAGGCAATGTCTTAATCAAAACGCAAAATGAATCAATAGCAACTCCGCTTCCAATGAAGGATTCTGAGAAATTTGAAGTCTTTCGAGAAGAACAAATTGAGCTTGCTAAGGGAGATTTAGTACGCATTACTGGTAATGGGAAAAGTCAAAGTGGACAAGCTTTAAATAATGGGGAGTGCCACCAAATTAAGGACTTTACAAAAGATGGGCATATCAAGCTTTCCAATAACCAAACTTTAGATAAGGATTACCGACATCTCACTTTGGGCTATTATCGAACCAGTCATAGTAGCCAAGGCAGAGATGCAGATGATGTTTTTATTGCTGCTAGTGCCACCTCTTTTCCCGCCAGTAATGAGAAACAACATTATGTGTCTGTTTCGAGAGGAGTGGAGCGCTGTTTTATCTATACGGATGATAAAGAACAGCTCAAGTGGGCGATTTCCAAAGACGCTAACCGAATGAGTGCGGATGAAGTGCTTCAAGTGAGTAAAGACCGCAGTGCCACCTTTTTGAAAGCCAATTTAAAGTCACAACAACAAAATGTAGCCCGTCAAGAAATTGATAAACAGGCAGGTTTAACCATCCAAAAAATCAAGGATAATGAGTTACAAAAGCAACCACTGGCAGGAATTGAAAAAAGAAATGCAAGGGACTTCGAAATTAGCTTCTAACACCTCTCCTCTCTCCCAGACAGCCAATGAAAATATGCATCCATCGGCTGGGGAGAATTCATTTACTGAACTAGCAGCTGAAGATGAAAAGGCATTTAAATTGCGGTTAGAATTTGCGAATGGCAATCGTTTCTTTTTTGCTTACGCTTATATGTTGCATGTGGAGTATTTGAATACCGAGGGGGTATTGAAAATCTATACTGCTGAAAAGGAAATTGCCATTAAAGGTCGTGGTTTAGATCGTATTGAAGAACAATTGTACGATAACCGGCTCAAGCTGATTAGGGAAAGCAAAATTGCACTGGTGAAAGAGAAAACGATGATCTTTGTTAAGAGTATTGAAGTGAATGACCGATTTGAGGAATAACCTTTACGGATATAAGGTTTGCTCCTGTAGGAGCGGAGAGAGTATCTGATAAGCCTCACAATTCTTTGCAATATGGCCATCTTCGTAATTTCTCCAGATAAAGTTGGCAATCCAGTCAATAAATTGAAGATGCTGATTGGTCCGGCTTTCTCCAGGTTGGTAGCCAATTTTCACACTAGAATCTAGTTCGCACCAAAGTTTATGTTTGATAAGATCAGCACAGCTATTTTGACTTCCATTGGGAACACTTCTTCGGTCAGGGATTACATGAATTTCTTCCAATCCTTTTGCAGTATTACAAAGCAAAGCTTGGATCATATGATTGTAGAGAATATTGCTATTTCTGGTATTTTGGAGAATAGCGGGAACTTGATCTTTTTTAATAGTGATTGATCCAATGATTATATCATGATCTCTTTGAAAATGTCCTACGATCTTTCGAGCTGTAACCTTAGCTTTTCTAGCCGTGAAATCAGAGCCTTTATATTCTCTTTCCGAACCGCCTCTTTCTTGATGAAACTTTTTGATGAATCGGGTGATGAACTTTCCTTTCGTGCTGGGTAGTAGGATATAAGCAATTGTGAAATATTTGCTCGATCCTCCTTTTCTAAAAGGTTTGTCCAATGACCATCCTAAGTCTCCACTTTCATCAAAATAAGCATTGTATATCATCTAAAATCTACAGTTTGGGCAAATAAAAAGCCTTTCACCACCTACAAGTTGATGAAAGACTCCCTGATTAAAAAATAGGAAGCAACCTACGGGTGACGTACTTACAAGTACGTTTAGGATAAATTACTCAAGGTAACTCGTCCCACCTTGGCAGGATTTTTAACTCTTCCTATTATCAAAGATAGCATAAAATAGAGGTGAAAATCAAGAGGGGTAGTCAATGTTCCAGTGTTTTCCTCTTTATCGATGATTTTAAAATTATGATTTCAGCTTATCTACTAAAATAATCTTAAAGAACCGTGAAAAAGACGAAGTATGGTTTGTGTTTTTCACGGTTAATTGCCGTAGATGAAGAAAAGGATGCCCCTCAAGTCAAGAGAGGCATCCATAACTTTTAGTTTTCAGAATCAGCTTTCTTAACCAAAGGTGCTTGTTCAATTACTTTAGCAATGATCGAAGCTTCTTTTTTCTTTACGGTCCGACCGCCGTCAAGTGAAACCTCAAAAGTTCGATAAGAAATTGAACCTGTAACTTTCAGTCGAGTTCCCTTTTTGAAGGCTTTTATCTGTTTGATTAATTTAGGATTGAAAATAAGCACATCATGCCAGATGGTATCTCTATTCACCCATTCTTGTTGATCATTCTGATAACTGTCAGTGGTAGCGATAGAGAGACTTGCGAAGGTTTTATCTCTATTTTCGATGATCTTAGCTTCTGATCCTAAGTTGCCTGTTAATATTGCTGTATTGTTGATTGCCATTGTCTTTTCCTTTCTGGTTGCTAGTTAAAATGACGCTTGTAATAAAACAGTGAACTCTTCGAGCTGTCATAGCAGGAATTAGAGCTTTTTTGCTTGCAAAAAAATCAATTCGTTTACTCCTGAAAGGGCTGCGTCCTTGATAGCGGAAGAAGAATTTACTGTATAAGCGTATAAACTATTTTGACCAGCTACCTGAATGGAAAACAAGAGCCTATTTAGCAGGCAACTTAGGATCAGAAGCTAAGATCATCGAA
>JBCBCD010000515.1:0-556 GCA_038530915.1 Bacteroidota bacterium | reverse complement strand
CTTTAAAAGGTCATAGAAGAATTTATATCCTTTAACTTGGATAATAAAGTAAGCCTTCTTTTTAAAATCCCCTACCGTTTTTAGATAATGCACAGTCATGGATTAGGAAGTAACTGGAATTGAATCTTTTGTCCATTTTTCAAGACCTCATTTAAATCTTCGAAAGCCTTAAATTGGAAACTCTGACTGGCTACTTTTCCATGAAAATCTTCTTCAAACTTTTTGGTACACTTTTTTCCGGTCGGATCATTATCTAAAAAAGTATTGATCATCTTAAAATTGCCAAGCTCCAAGAAGGCTTTGCATCTGTCATAAGTTGATGTTGAGTGCATGATAATGGTATCGCCATTGAGCCTAGGAACATTGAGTAACGTAAGCAAAGAAAGAAAGTCTAACATCCCTTCAAAAACATTAACCGTGGTCCCCTGCCCCTTATTTCCTTTGATATAGGTAATGTCTCGCTGCTTTAGCACAGATTTGAAAACATACTGATCTGAAGCACTGCGAATTTCATAGCCTTTACTTTCGTTTTGAATACCAAAAGCAAAGAAGCCTC
>JBCBCD010000514.1:0-5489 GCA_038530915.1 Bacteroidota bacterium | reverse complement strand
AATTTAAAAAGTCCGAATTTTCGAATTAATCGAAAATTCGGGATAACTCATGTTTGAATTGACCTGCATTAATAGGAATCAAAAGGTTATTCTATCTATCCTCTTAGCAGAGTTTGTATAAAATGAAAACTGTATTTTAGGTTCGATGCAAATCCTTACCTTTATCATCGAAACTTAAAAAATAATGAGAATGAAAAAGATATTGATATTCATACTATGCAACATCTGTATGGTAACCTTTGGGATTGGCCAATCTAAAGTAATGACACCAGAACAGTTAATTGAATTAAATAGAGTTTCTGCTGTGGGCTTGAGCAATGACAGCAAGCAAGTAATCTACAAAACATCAACCTTTGATTTAAAGACTAATGAGCGCTCAAGTAAAATATTTTCAGTTTCTGTAGATGGTGGAAATCTCAAATCTTTGACTGATGTTGGAAACTTGGTGAGAGATAAAAATGTATCCCCAGATGGCAAATGGAGATTAGTAGCCAAAGAAGTGAAAATCCAGAAAGTAAGTGGCAAAGAACACTATAACGATGTCCCTAATTCAAATGTATACATATATGATCAACTCAACTACAGACATTGGGACACTTGGGAAGATGGAGCCTACAGCCATATATTTATTCAATCTGCAACGAATGCCCAAGATAGTGGAATTGATTTGATGGAAGGAAAACCCTTTGATTGCCCCCAGAAACCCTTTGGTGGCAATGAAGACTATATATGGAGTCCAGATTCTAAAAAAGTACTGTATGTCACTAAAAAACTAGCAGGCACCGAATATGCTGTCAGTACTAATTCAGATATCTATGAGTATAACATAGAAACAAAGAATACCACTAACCTTACAGAAGGTAATAAAGGTTATGATACACATCCTGTATTTTCTGCCAATGGTACCCTCGCTTGGTTACAAATGGCAAGAGATGGTTATGAATCTGATAAAAATGATATAATCGTCAGACTAGCAGAAGGAGACGTGAACCTCACTAAAGATTGGGATGGTACTGTTAATGGATTTATTTGGAGTGAAGATGGATCAAAAATTTATTTTAACGCTCCGGTTGGTGGAACAGTCCATGCCTTTCAAATTGATATTCCAGTTGGTAATAATACCAAGTCAAAGCCTAAACAAATTTCTGAAGGCCAATTTGATGTAAATGGTATTATAGCTCAAAGTGGGGATCATTTAGTGGTGTACAGAAGAGATATGAATCATGCAACTGAGATTTATAATCTGAATATCGAAACTGGCGAAATGAAACAATTGTCTAAAGCAAATGATGACATTTATAAAGACATCAAAATGTCTAAGATAGATAAGAGAATTGTCAAAACAACAGATGGAAAAGATATGGTTACATGGGTAATTTATCCACCTGATTTTGATCCCACTAAAAAATATCCCACCCTTCTTTATTGTCAAGGTGGGCCCCAAGGTGCTTTATCTCAATTTTATTCGTTCAGATGGAACTTTCAGTTGATGGCTGCAAATGGTTACATCGTTGTTGCTCCCAACCGAAGAGGTATGCCTGGTCACGGTGTCGAATGGAACGAACAAATCTCAAAAGATTATGGGGGACAAAATATGAAAGATTACCTTTCTGCAATCGATGATGTTGCAAAAGAGTCATATGTGGATAAAGATAGATTGGGTTGTGTTGGAGCAAGTTATGGTGGCTACTCTGTGTTCTATTTGGCTTCGAGGCATGAAGGCCGATTTAAGTCATTTATTTCCCACGATGGTATTTTCAATTGGAGATCCATGTATGGAACCACTGAAGAACTATTTTTTGTGAATTGGGATCTTGGTGGAGCTTATTGGGATAAAGAAAATGCTGCTGCTCAAAAATCCTATGCCGAATTTAATCCAATAAATTTTGTTGATAAATGGGACACACCAATCCTGATTATTCAAGGAGGAAAAGATTTTAGGGTTCCAATTGGACAAGGATTAGAAGCTTTTCAGGCTGCAAAACTGCAAGGAATAAAATCGAGACTTTTATTTTTCCCGGAAGAAAACCACTGGGTACTTTCAGCTCAAAACAGTTTAGTCTGGCAAAGGGAATTCTTTAAATGGTTAGAAGAGACAGTAAAGAATGACGAAATAAATGGTGACAAATAGCTCAGCATGCTATTTGTCGTAAATGATTAAAATACGATCATAGAGGTAGTACACTAGGGCCAAACTTTATCTAACAGTCATATGGTATATGCTGTATGCTCATATGCGTACCACATTCTGCGCAACCCATCATGAGGTCGGATTGCGCAGAAACAACAGCCTCGTCTGACCAATGGCTTCAAGTCAGAAAGGAAAATAATGATTAAGGATGAATAGGAAGAGTTTTAAAGAATGGCTCGAATTTTTACAACAAGAAAGTTGGCAATTGGAGCTAATCATTTCGAGTATACTTTTATTAATAATAGGAAGTAGTGATGACTATATCAAAGAATTGGTAAATAAATATGGAAGATCTGAAATTGGAATTTTCATTGGATTGTTAATCCCAATTCTGCTATTTATAAAAACCAATCTAGTAGTACATATTTTTTTTAGAGGTTTGTGGATAGCCTGCATAGGTTTAAGGTATGTATCAGATGATATAGATTTTGAGAAACTGTCTTATACTGAAAGATTCAATCGATTTCTCAAGAATAGAGTAAAAAGTTTTGATAACTATATTGAAAGGTTAGAAAGAATGTCTAGTATCATATTTAGCTATTCGTTTCTAATGGTTTTTCATTTTATTTCATTTTGCTTGTTTAATTTATTTTTATTTCTATTAGGTTATTTACTTTCGGAGATTTTAAGCCTTCCTCAATATATAGCAATATTTGCTTTGTTTATTTTCCTTTTTGCTGGAATTTTAAACTTCATAGACTTTATGACTCTGGGGCTGTTAAAGAAATACAAATGGGCATCCTTCCTATTTTATCCTTTTTATAGGGTATACAATTTGTTTTCCTTGTCCTTTTTATACAGACCTTTGCATTACAATTTTATAGATAATTCACTGGGTCAGAGATATATGTTATTTATGATTCCTTATATGTTTCTTCTTTTGATATTTAATGAAGGAATAAGCATAGGAAGTTATAATTATATGCCAACAAAGGAGCAAAATTTGAATTGGGTAATAGGAAGTTTTTATGATGACCTAAGAAATAATGAGCCTATAGAAGAAGCTACCATAAATAAATTTATTTATCAAAGTGAACCGCTCCAATTATTCATTCCATACAAGGATGATGCTGAAACTGAAAAATGTTTAGCACGCTTATGCCCTGATTTTACATCTTATGGAAGGAGGAAATATGAATTGAATGCTATCAAAGCTTTTATGACAGGGTTTAAGGAAGGTGCTGCAGACCGAAAAACCAATGAATATAGAGATTCTGTAATAAATGTAGCTCAAAACCAAGCGGATCGTTCCATTGATTGCATTAGGGAGCTATATGATATTTCCATAGATTCCTTGGCTTTTACAAGTAAGGAATTCATTTTTTATCAACATCCAAACTTTGGGGAGAAAGGGATTTTAACCGTCATTGACATTTCTTCTTTAGCAAATGGAAAACATACAATAGTTTTGAAAACTAAAACGAATTATAAAGATGATGAATATGTAACCGAGACAATTGAAATCCCTTTTTTCAAAAAAGGAGTGATGATAAACTCCGCAAATTAATAGCGTAGTGGATTAGATCTTATTTGAGTATAGAGATTTAATAGCGAAATCTAAGAATGAATCCAGAGAAATATTTATCCACATTCCAACTCAAAAAGAAGTAAAAGAATTACTGAAAAAAATACAGTAAATCCATAATTAAATTTTTGAAACTCACCACCAATTAGTAAGATGTCGTAAATGGATTTTTTACACTCATTTTCAATCATTTTACATATTTGCTTAGGCAGCAGGCAACTCCATTTAATAAATTCAACCTTTAATTAATGCAGAAAACTCTAAACTATTTCAATGCCTTTCCCTGAAGTCATGGCATGTATTGGAAAGATTACAGGGTTCTGTTAACTAAAATAAAACCGAATGAGAAATTTATCCGTCCTGCTGATTGCTATTATAATTGCTTCATGTAATTCACAAAGCCACACAAAACAATTAGATGATGTTGCATCAGATAATGAGGTAGCCCCCACTGTTTATGAATATGGTGCAGGTGACGTAGTATATAAGGGATATTTAGATCATTCTGGAAATATCTGGTTTGCGACATCTCAAGAGGGAGTTTATAAATATGATGGCCAATCGTTTGTTAACTACAATATCGATAATGGATTGTGTGGTAATGATGTTTCGACAATCATAGAAGATAGAGATGGCCTCTTTTGGTTTGGTACGGAGAATGGCTTGTGTAAATTTGATGGCAAGAAGTTTGAAACTATTGCTATTCCAAAATACCCAAAGAAAAGTGAATGGTTAGACAAATATTACCCAATGATAAATCCGAATGCAGTCACAACTATTTTACAAGATAAAAGAGGTGACTTCTGGGTGGGTTCTAATTGTGCCGGACTTTACAGGTATAATGGAAATAAATATGAATCTTATTTACAAGAAAGAGGTAATCTCATGCCGGACAGTATGCATCACAATTCTATTTCTGCCATTGTAGAGGATAAAGTAGGAGATATATGGATTGGCTCATTTTCGCATGGAGGAGTAAGCCAATATAACGGGGAGGAGTTTATTCACCATGCTTTAGATGATGGTATTGGAGATGGAATGATATCATCAATATACATCGACGGGCAAGAAAGAATGTGGGTAGGCACAAGAAATGGAGGCATTTACCAATACAATGGCCAAGTATTTAAACCTCTTCAAAACGATGAAGGTGTAGAAAAAATCGCTATGGCTAAATTTTTTGAGGACAGCAAAGGAATATTGTGGATGTCGAGTTATGCAAGAAAAGGCGTGTACCAATACGATGGAGAAAAGTTTATCCCTTTTACAAGCAAAAATAGCGATAAATTGATAGATGTGATGTGTATAACGGAGGATAAGAATGGAAATGTTTGGTTCGGAGGGAGATATGGACTGTTGTGGCGGTATGACAGGGAAGAGTTAAAAGATTTTACCCAGCTAAAAAGAATGCAATAAATAGCCGACAGCTAATAAATACCAATTAGCCCTTAGTGATTAAATGCTTTTAGCATAGCTGTAAGGAATGTAAACTGTAGCCAGCTTTTGCTGGCCACAAAGAAGCTCCAATGATTTTCAATATCTAATTAAAAGTTTAATCCTCCATGCTTCGCTTTGTAAATACTTGGTTTCTACTTCTGAATTGTGATACAGCGAAAAAGACAATCTTTCCATTTGCATTTCTTTGAAAATCAACCAGAGGTGCATAGTTTGTCTCATTGATAAACCCATCTTTCCATACCTGTTCTAACAGAATTTGTCCATTTCTAAGGTGTGATAGGTAGAGCTGCCCATCTTCAAACACAACCTGATAAC
>JBCBCD010000513.1:0-5495 GCA_038530915.1 Bacteroidota bacterium | reverse complement strand
GAAGGTAATAGTTCTCCATAACCACTTATATCTTCTTTTTTTCCCTTAATGAGCAAATAAAGTGTCAAAGAAATCTCACCAATTGCAGCTGCAACTCCAACAATAAGTGCTGTATATTCTTCATAGCCGGGCATATTGAAATTACCAAAGGTTTCAATCAAATATCCTGCTGCTGATCCCAATAGAAAGCCACCAAAAATATTGGGAATGGTATTCGAGCGATAGATCAAAATCCCCAACAACAAACAATGCAAACCAAAGAATCCTCCCGCAATCAGGTAACCATATCGGTGTGTTTCCATAAACAATAAGCTCAATGCATTGAGTTGTGCAACATCAAATACGGAGAGAAATTCTGCACCGCCCAATACCTGATAAGCCAGATAATGGTTCAATAAGTTCAAACTACCAATGGCCGGATGAGCGATCAACCTAAGTACAGACGCCACCAAAGCCATTCTTTGATTTACAGGCTTAAATATCTGATATAGTAAGACTGAAATAATGGCATCCAGAATAAAAGCGACCAAATCCAATGATAAGCCTAGTCTGAATAAATCTTCGTTTTCTATGATGTTGTTCGCTGTAGCTGATGCATTTTGGGACACTACTATATTGCCACGTACATAAGCTTGACTGAATCCTGCAAAAAGAATGACGAATAAATAAAGTAGTCCGGTGAATCTATAGGTGTTTTTATTCATGATTTATTTTTTTATTTTTTTGAAAAATGATGAGTGTCTTTGGTCTTGTGTTGTGTGTTCTGACGCGACACACAACACACAACACAAGACATTCTTCTAGACATTGTAAATCACCACATTCCCCCTCTTTCTACCTGTACTAATGTACTGGTGTGCTTCTCCCAATTTTTCTAGTGGAAACTGCCTGTCTATGACCGTTTTTAACTTTCCAGTTTGGTAGATTTCTAAAACCTCTGTCAGCATCCTTCTTAACTTGTCCTTAGTATTGGTGCCGGTGGCTTCAAACTTTGCTTTTTTTCCTTTAGAAAATGAAGTTTTAATCATAGCCAGTAAGAGTGGCAATTGCAATACTGGTGATAAGTAGACACCCTCTGGTTTTAAAATCCTTTTGCATTTTTGGAAGGAACTTTTCCCGATCGTGTCATAGACAAAATCGTATTGCTCATCGGATTGGGTGAAATCTTCTTTCTTGTAATCGATGATTTTATCTGCTCCTAGTGATTTTACCAAGCCGGCATTTTTACTACTAGATACTGCTGTAACGTGAGCTCCAAAATATTTAGCAATTTGTACAGCAGATGTACCCAATGAACCCGATGCACCATTGATGAGGGCCTTTTGACCTTCTTTGAGCTGGGCGATTTCTTTTAGGAAATTGTAGGAAGTAAGGTGTCCATCACAAAAGTTAGCAGCTTCTGAGAAATCCAGGGCATCCGGCATAGGAAGGACCACTGCATTTTCGGAAATGGTAATATATTCTGCATTGGCACTGAAATTAAAGGCCGTTTCACCAAATACTCGGTCTCCCGCCTTAAATTTTGCTACTTCAGAACCTACTGCTTCTACTATCCCGGCAAAACCGGTCCCGGGAATAGCTTTTTTGGGTTTTGTAAACCCAATGAATAGTCTTGTGAAATAAGGTTTACCGGTAAGCATCATCGCATCAGCTGTAGTAGCAGCAGAAGTCATTACTTTTACCAATACTTCGTCTGCCTTTGGGGTTGGCTGGTCTACAAATTGTAGTTGGAGTACTTCGTGTGATCCGTATCTTGTAGCAACCATTGCTTTCATTTTCTTCATTGTCATGATTGTATTGTTTTAGTTTGATTTTGAATACATGACAAAAGTATTGGGAAAGCGGAGTCCGTTCGTTCGGCATAAATAATTGGAGGTTCGGATATATAATTTAGAACTTATCTGGTATTATCAAATTGGATTGGATAAGGAAACTAAGACTGCTCATCAATACAAGCTGGTTTGTTTAGCGTGTAGAGTGTAGTGGATCTTCTGACGTCTTTTTTTAGGACGTGACAGTTAAATTATTTTGCCCTACACCCTACACCCTACACCCTAGGAATGTTTCTTCTGATACTGCTTCGGCGTCATCCCTACTTCTTTTTTAAAAACGGTATTGAAAACAGTCTTAGAATTAAAGCCACTTTCATAAGCTAAACCAATTATGGAAATGTGAGAATTAGCAGGATCGACGACTAGTTTTTTGAAGTGTTCAATTCTTTTTTGATTGATAAACTCATTGAAGTTTTTGCCTACTTGCTCATTGAGTAACCAGGAAAGTTTATTGGGGTGTATGGATATTTGATTGGCCAAAAGGCGGAGGGTAAGAGCTGGATTTAGGAAAGGTTGTTCGGAATTGACAAATTCAGTTAGTTTTTTCAACTGCGATTGAAGGATCGCTTTATCCGGAGATTTGATCTTGGTTTTCTTAGTAGTTGTTTCTGTTTTGATCAGTGGATATAACTTTTGATGGTACTTTTGATAAAGAGGTGTTGCTCTTATTTTTTCAGTAAGTGGATCGCTGAAAGTTAGTAATAATATAGAAGAATTATGTTTGAATACTTTATCCAATATTTCGTATGCTTCCTCAAATTTTTCCAACATACAATAGGCCATAAATAAATAGGAATGGGCTTGATGAGCCATTGGTTCTGTGGCATTTTCGATTAAGTCTGTTAAATGAGAAGGAGTTTGATTTGTATCTGCAATTTCGATTAAACAGTGGAGCCCCAAGCGTTCATCTGGTGTGATCAATTCAATAGGAATCGCTTCCAGTTGGCCTTTAGCATCTTCTAGCTGCTTGAGCTTAATTTTTACATAGAGGCTTGTAATTTGGGCAGGTAAATTTTTATCATTGTCTTTCAATAAGCCTTGTAATATGTTTAAAGCCTCTGCATACTCAGCTGTTCGGTAATAAAAGTAAGCTTCATAGAATAAGGTCTCCGGGTTAAGTGGATCAATGGACTTGGCATAAAAAATATGATCCTTTGCTTTTTTTAGCTGTCCACAAAGGATGTATAGAAAAAATACAAATCGTTGAGAATCAACATGAGTGGGGACACTCCTCAAAGCCTTTAAGGCAAATTGCATGGCAGCTGTAAAGTTTGCTTCTGTAAAAAAAGCCTGATTGGCCAACATGAAGTTCAGCGCAGCATTGTTCGGATCAATTTTTTTGGCAGTATTCAGAGCGGTTATGGCTTTCATCCATGCTTCTTCTCTTGGAGCAAATCCTGCCACCGCCAAAAAACTGTAAGCATCGGCCAAGCCTAAGTGGCCATAGATCAAGTTTTTATCAATGGCAACAGCTTGGTCAAATTCAGTAATGGCAATGTTGACATCTTGCGGATTCCACTTATTGAAATGATATCTACCTTTTAAGTAGTGTTTGTAAGCGCCCAAATCTTCTGTAGGTGACTCAACCAAATGATCTGATATTTCTAAGTGACCTAAATGTTCACGTAACTGATCTGCTATCAATAAGCTAATTTCATCTTGAATCTCGAAGAGGTTTTCCATTTTGCGATCCCAGGTCTGCGTCCAAAAAGGCGAATCCTCTTCCACATTAATCAATTGAGCTGATATGCGAAGCATAGGGCCACCAACACGAACACTTCCTTCGAGTATGATATCAACTCCCAATCGCTCGCCGATTTCTTTAATGGAAGCAGGATGATCTTTGAAGTAAAAACTAGAAGTTCTGGAAATGACTTTCAGTTGTTCGATTTTTGAAAAGGCGGTGATGATTTCCTCACTAATGCCTTCGCAGAAAAAATCATTTTCTGAATCATTACTGATGTTCTTGAAAACTAGTACGGCTATGGAAGTGGTCTTGCTCACTGTGATTGGTGTATATTTCTATTCATACAAGTTAATGATGATTTATTGACTTGAAGCATTTTTATATTGGAAATATCACTTTTTACTCATTCCCGCTTCCTTAGCTAAAATCGACATCGTCTTCAATAGCCCTTCAAAACCATTAGGTTGAGTATTGTTAAATATGATGACTGCTGATCGCTCTTGGGGATCAAAAATAGCTGCGGTAGTAGCTCCTGCTTCCAGACCGGTGTGAGCTGGTAAATGGCGTATTTGGTTATAAAATTCTTCACTTCCAAATTCATTGTAATTCCAGGAGATGGCTTGGTGAGGATTTAAATCAGGATATTGGACTTTAAAAAACTCTTTAATTGTTGTGGATTGTAGGAAGGGTTTACCATCAATGATTCCCTCATTTAGGAATAAAAATAAAAATTTGGCATAATCACTTACCGATGTTCTTATTTGTCCTTCTGGAAAAGAAGGATACCCATAGTGATCTAAGGCAATAGCTTTTCCATCTTCAATTCGGTGCGGATACGTAATATTTTCATGTGTTATATCCTGCAAATACCAGAATGTATTGTTCATTCCCAAGGGATCAAAAATCTCTTTCTGGCAGAAATCCTTCATTTTTTGTTGGGTAATGGTTTCTATCAAATGGCCCAATAACATATAGCCCACATTAGAATAATCCCAATGGGTAGCAGATTTATTTTTATGGAAATTATTGTCCTTGCTGTAGTAAAGTCCGTTCTCTAAAAAATAGTCTGAGATAAATTGATTCAAAGTAAGTTCCTGCTTAATGGATGAGTTGGGGTGGTATATTTTACTCAGCACTTCCCAATTGTCTTTGATGCTACTGGTATGCGCCAATAACATTCTAAATGTAATGGCTTTTTGGGTCGAGTAAGGATTGAGAATTGGAACAGATAAATAGTTATTGATAGGGTCATCAAGTCGAATCAGTCCTTGATCTACTAATTTCATTATAGCAAGACCATACAACGGTTTGGTTAAAGAGGCGATCATAAAAACAGATTCCTCAGTAACCTGCTCTGGCTCTCCCGTCTTTAGAAAACCACCATTGTGATTGAGCACAATTTGTCCATTTCTAATGAGTAATGTTTGATAGCCTACTATTCCGGCTTTTTTCATTTGCTCATCTACCACTGCTGAAAGATCTGAGTTTTTCTTTTTGAAAATGTCAGAGGAGAAAACCTTTGCCCCATTTCTGGTAGTTACTTCTTCTATCACTTTTGCTGAAACTTCTACATCATACAAAAATTCAGATTTAAATCCAGCTTTCGGAGATATAGTTAATGTTCCATTATTGTTCTTGATTTTGACTTTCGATGTATTGTCAGTGCCAAGTATTGCTACTTGATGGCTTCCTCCTGTGCTCATAGCTACCTTAATTTTTCCTTTTACTACTAGCTTACTAAAGTTCCCAACTGATATTATTTCTTGTGGGACATTCATTAGCTCTGCTAGTTTTTCAGCATGGAAAGGTGCTGCTTCGTCGTCTTCAAGTTCTGATTGAAACTTCAGCCCTATGATTTCATCAGGTGTTATATTGGTGGAGATTCTAGTAAGGGTTTCCTCAATAAACTTAGCTGAAACATCATTTAGATGAAACGCAATGAGGTGATTTTGTTTGATTTTATAGGGAAGTATGCG
>JBCBCD010000512.1:0-5498 GCA_038530915.1 Bacteroidota bacterium | reverse complement strand
CGAAAGCAAGCCAATTCCCCCTTCTAACCCAAACGCTTCTTTCGAGTAGATTGATGATGGAAGGTCCCATAAAAAAGGGGAAGCATTCTTTCATGTTAGCTGTTAGAAGATCCTATCCGGATATCTTTTTGGATCTATTTGATAGTGATGATGGAGGTAATAAAGTGCGATTTTTAGATTTTAATGGAAAAATAAACTTCATACTGGATAATAAAAATCGGCTCTATTTTTCTACATACAGAGGAGTGGATGTTTTCCGATTTTTTGATGCCTATGAGAATAAGTGGGGGAATGAAACAGCTACACTGAGATGGAATCACCTCTTCAGTGATAGGTTATTTGCCAATTTCTCAGCTATTTATAGCAATTACAGTTATAGTATTGAAAATTTCATTCAGGGTGTTCAAACCTTAAATTGGGAATCGGGCGTTCGAGATATCAACCTGAAAGCAGATTTTACTTTATACCTGAATTCATTTAATCGCTTGAACTTTGGCTTTCAAAATGTTTTTCATCGTTTCGTACCCGGAAAAGAAAAGAACAATCGTATACAGCCAGTTCCACCCAGAAATACCTTAGAACAAGCTTTCTACTTTGGTCATTACCTTAAAAAAAAACGTTGGCAGGCCGATGTAGGAATTCGAATAAGTGCTGCACACAACTTTGGCAAAAGTTTGATCTATACATTTGATGAGAACTTTCAGCTTATGGATTCTACTAGGACTAGTGGAGGAATTTATCACTCGAAATGGAATATATTACCCAGGCTTTCTTTATCATACTCATTGGATAATACTTTATTATTGAACTTTGGATACAGCCATACTGTGCAGTACCTTCAAGAGTTGCGAAACTCAATTAGTGGCTTCAATGCTTTTTTTACTTTTTTCCCAAGCGGAGTCAATATACCAGAACAAAGATCAAGACAGGTCAGTCTTGGAATAAATAAAGCATTTCGAAGGTCGAACACTTCATTTGGAGCAGAAATCTATTATCGCTGGCTGGAAAATCAGGTAGATTTTGAACCCCATAGTCAAATCATACAAAATCCTTTGGTGGAAAGAGAGTTGAGAATTGGTAAAGGCTATGCTTATGGTATTGAATTCTTTTTGAAAAAAGAAACAGCAACCTGGACAGGGAGTTTAGCCTATACCTACGCTCGGACATTCCGAAAAATTAAAGAGATTAACAATGGAGAAAAATATCCTACTTATTATGATCAACCCCATGCAGTAAATCTATTATTTCTTTTAAAAAAGCACCCTCGATGGGACTTTTCAATCAATTGGCAACTGCGTTCAGGGAATACACTGACCTTGCCGATAGGCTCTTATCAATACGATAATACAGTAGTACCTATTTATGGTAATAGAAATGATCAAAGATTACCTGCCTTCCACAGGTTAGATCTTTCAGCAACCCTTTTCCCCAAAGGAAAAGCAAAGTCTTATCAACATTCGTATTGGACCTTTAGCTTATACAATACGTACTTCAGGAAAAATACACTTTCGATTGATATACTACCTATTAAAGAGAAGGGGACAGATAATATTCCGAATCCTACTAATGTGGGGGCTTTTAAAACTTATGTATTGAGAATCATCCCTTCTGTGGGGTACCATTTTAAATTGTGACTTTATGAAAATTAAAAAAACATATCACACGATAATAATATTGCTGATCAGTAGTAGTTTATTTCTTACTGCTTGCATACAAGAAACAGATTTAACTTCCTATCAAACAGACAATGAGTTTTGGATAGTTGAAGGGCAAATCAGTAATGAGCTGATAAGACATAAGGTGAAAATCACAAAGTCGCAAGCTGAGCTTTCTCAAGCTGTACCTGAACCTGTATCGGGTTTACAACTTAGAATTAAAAGCCCTGATACTACTTTTTTACTTAAGGAAGAAAAAACAGGTGAATATTACACAGACAGTCTTGCCGGAACACCTGGTACAACATATACTCTTGAAATAATTACGGACACACATATCATTCAGGCTAAAGATCAAATGCCTGCATTACCGACAGACTTCAATACCTTAGAACTCATTAACAGAGGAGATTATTTTGATTTTGAATTTCGTAGACATCAGTTTGGATTTCAAGAACCCAACTTATGGAAGGTAGAAATTATTAGAGATAACATCACCTTTGATACATCAAGGCTAGATCCGGCAAATTTAGGCCAGCAAATAGGAGTTAATGTTTCTAATGATTTCAACTATACTTTTACTTATTACACCCATAATAACATAGCAGTCAATGGTTTACTAAATTTTAAAATCCCTCATTATTTTGGATTTGGTTATCCTTTTAGGATAAGGCAAAAAAAATACAACCTATCGCCTGAGTATTATGAATTTTTAAGAGCACTTTTTATTGAAACGGAATGGCGTGGTACCCTGTTTCCCAGCAATCCTGAAAATGTGGTAGGTAATTTAGATAAAGGAGTACTAGGCTATTTTAGTGCGGTAAGTGTGAAGAGCAAAGAGTATAGCCCCGAGTAATTGAACTATTCTGAAACGTAAATGAGTGGATAAGGTTATAACTCCTAACCTTATCCACTCATAAACTTTTCATCTCCTACAACAACGCTTCTTTAAAACGATGAGGAGCCGCTTCAAACATCATCTTGTATACGATTTCAAACACATCTTCCGGATTAGGTTTAGAGAAATAATCTCCATCTGAACCGTATGGAGGACGATGTGCTTTTGCTGTCAACGTCATTGGAGCTGAATCCAAAAATTGATAACCGCCTTGGCTTTCCAGTACTTCTTTCATCATAAAGGCAGTAGCACCTCCTGGAACATCTTCATCCATGAAGATGATTCTGTTGGTTTTCTTCAAAGAAGAAACAATTACATGTTCTAAATCGAAAGGCAATAAGGTTTGTATATCAATAAGTTCTACTGAAATTCCCACTTTTTTCAACAACTCCATACCTGCTTCCGCAATGCGAACACAAGAGCCATACGTAACCAGCGTCACATCTTTACCTTCTTGTAAAACTTCGGGTACACCGAGTGGAACAGTATATTCGCCAATGTTAGAGGGTAGTGCTTCTTTTAGACGGTAACCATTCAAACATTCTATAATGATAGCAGGGTCATCAGATTGCAACATGGTATTGTACATACCTGCAGCCTGAACCATATTTCTTGGTGTCAAAACATACATGCCTCGCAAAGAATTCAATATCATACCCATTGGAGAACCTGAATGCCAGATTCCTTCCAGACGGTGTCCACGAGTTCTGATAAGGAGTGGAGCCTGTTGCAAACCATTAGAACGGTACCTCAGTGAAGCCACATCATCTGTAAGTGGTTCCAGGCCATATATAAGGTAATCCAGGTATTGAATCTCTGCAATAGGCCTCAATCCTCTCATGGACATACCTATAGCTTGGCCTACGATGGTCCATTCACGAATACCTGTATCAAATACTCGCTCTTCTCCATGTTTCTTTTGCAGACCTGCAAAACCTTGATTTACATCACCAATCTTACCTACATCTTCCCCAAAAGCATATAAATAAGGATTTTTTTCAAAAGCTTTATCGAAGAAAGTATTCAATACTTCAAAACCATTCTTTAGTGGAGTTGCTTCTTTGCCGTAATCAAACTCAGGATGTACTACAGGTACTTTCAGTGCACTTTTAGGTGAATGACTATAAAGGTTGGTTTGATAATTTTGTTTAGCCAGGTTTTGTTCCTTCTTTAGCCAAGCCTGTAGGGCGTCTTTGGCAGGGTGGGTTATGCCCAAAAGGTTAAAGGACATTTGCCTGGCATTTTTAACCACCTCACTAATCATTGGATTGAGCAATTTATTCAGCTCTTTATGAGTGTATTGCACTTCCTTGCTATTGGGCAGTTGCTTATAAATTGCTTTGATTTCTTTTAATTTTTCCTGAGTAGGATTGTTATAATCTTTCCAAGCTCTGGATTTGCATTCCTTTACGTACTGCTTTGCTTCCAGTTTGATTTTCTTGGTCTCTTGTTCAGTTGCAATGCCTTCTTGCAATATCCACTTCTCCATTTGACTAATGCAGTCAAATTCTTTTTCCCATTGCAATCTTTCCTTTGACTTATATCTTTCGTGAGAACCAGAAGTAGAATGGCCTTGTGGTTGCGTTACTTCTGTTACATGGATAAGCACAGGAACATGCTCCTTACGAGCGAGCTGAGTTGCTTCTTCATAAACATTGATCAACTCGATATAATCCCATGCTTTTGCAGTGAAAATTTCGATTCCACCTTTTTCTTCATCGCGTTGCATTCCTGACAAAGCTTCAGAAATACTTTCTTTCGTAGTTTGATATTTTTTAGGAACCGATATTCCATAACCATCATCCCAAACAGAAATGACTAGTGGTACTTGTAAAACTCCTGCTGCATTTACAGTTTCCCAAAATACTCCTTCAGATGTACTTGCATCTCCAATGGTACAGTGACATATTTCATTACCATCATTAGAGAATGGAGTAGTATTATTCAATGTTTTACTTTCCCTGAACTTTTTAGAAGCGAAAGCTAAACCCAGCCCTCTTGCCATTTGTCCGCCGGTACAAGACACATCAGCAGACATATTGAACATGTCTTTATGATTGGTCCATTTGCCGTTTTTGTCTACATATTCGGTAGCAAAGTGGTTATTCATTTGGCGACCACTGGAGAAAGGATCATTTTCAGTATCAGCATATAGTTGGGCGAAGAATTGCTCTACAGAAGATACGTCTAAAGCCATGGCAAGGGTTTGATCCCTATAATAACCTGACCTATGATCTCCTTTCAAGAAAAACTTGGACATTACCACTTGGGGAAGTTCTTTACCATCACCTGTAATTCCAAACTTAGCCTTTCCGGTAAGCACTTCTTTTCTTGCCATCAGACTGGCTTCACGGCTAATACAACACAATTCAAAATCCTTCAAGATGTCCCCCTTGTTCAGTTGGTCTACTGTAGAATTATGAGCTTTTGTTGTCAATGTGTCGATAGAATTTTCTAGCATAATTCAATGAATTAACTTGATTAATTATTTGGTAGGGTAAAATTTGGTTCGAATTTCATAACAGAATAATACTTAAAAGTAAGTTGTTACCTATTGAACATTTGACAGTCTAATAGATGAAGTTTATCACTGATAAGCTTTCTGTTTGTTGTGTTTTGTTTTGTCATATTCTTGTTGAAAATGCAAACAAACTCTTACGATTATAATTTGGTATGCGTTTATCTAGTAAAATTAAGTTGCCATTTAAGAGAGGATGTAGGGTAAGTTTTATAATCAAAACTTATCTGGTGCTATTTGCACATAAGCTCTCCTAATAAGATACAATGCAACTTGCAATAATTAAATTAGTCAAGATAAATTCAATGGGATTAATTAAAGACAATGACAAAAATATAAAAAAAATAGCTTAGTTTTTATAATTATTACAACTCTAAATGCGTTTGGTTTGAAATTTTTGTTGGATTTATGTGAAATTATTAAATGA
>JBCBCD010000511.1:0-5513 GCA_038530915.1 Bacteroidota bacterium | reverse complement strand
ACTCATGCACATCAGGGGCATAATGGTAGAAGGAGATGAACGTGCCACCATCGCTAGATCTCAAAAAAAGATAGATAAAGCCTTAACGGGTTTCTTAGAAACCGAGTTTATGGAGAAATACAAAAAGATGAAGCGATGGTGGCACGTTCATCTCCTTCTACCATTATGCCCCTGATGTGCATGAGTTTCTCCTCAAAGCTCATTTTTTCTACAAACTCCTCTTCAAAAAACTCTTGTGCAGAAAGCATATTAAAACATGCACAAAAAAGTAAAGTAATTATGCTGGTGTAAAAATTTCTAGCTTTCATAATGTTCCCATTTTGGTGATAATGTCTTATAAATATTATTTTATTTTCTTACTAATCTCTATAGTCTGAGTGTAATAAGAATGCTCTTTGTCAGTTGTTATTTTCTCTAATAAAGCGCTGCATTCACTATCCTGTGCCAAACAACTTAGCAATTCATACCATTGCGCCTCTTCAATCAATCTAATGTCATTGCTTGCACTCACTATTGAAAAACTTTCTTGCGCCTGATCATATTGTCCACTTCCATAATAAGCATGGCCTAAATAATACCTTGAACGTATGTAAAAATCACTATCGTCAGTTATGGCTTCCAATACATCAATTGCATTTTGATATTCTTGATTTTGCAAAGCACTTACTGCATTGTCTATGGATTGTTCTGTTGTATTGGTACCCCTGTCAGCCAGATCAGGCAATTCATAATAAGCTAATGCCAATTCAGCTTGTGAAAAATCATCTTGAGGCAGTAAGAAAAAGTAAGAAGAAACCACTAGCAAAACACTTGCTGCCACAGACAATATGATCATTCTCCTTTTGCGGTTTCGATTTATGGCTATCACTTTGTCTTCTTGCTCTAGTTCTTCCAATTGAGCTTTCAGGTTTTTCGCCACCAAATAATCCAGCGCGTGATGAGCCGTTTGACGACGTTCAAATTCTTCAATCAATTCTTCATTCTGATCGAAGGTTTGGTCAAACCCTTTTCGTTCTGTTTCACTCATCTCATTGTTGAGGTAACGCTCGATTTGTTCTATTTCTTTATCGTAACTCATGTCAACTCAATTTTAGAACGTTTTTTAAGTTAGGTTTTTTATCAATCACCTGCAAAAACTTTTGATAACAACTATATCGCTGTCTGCGTGCTATTCCTGCGTCCTGTAAGCCTACTTCATCTGCAATTTCTTGCATGCTATAGGATAACTTCCATAATTCCAGTATTTTCTGACATTTATCTCCTAATTGACTTAAAAGTTGATCTATGATCTTTTTTTGTTCTTCCTTCAGTGATAAATGCTCTGGCGTCTCGTAAGAAACTTGATCCAGGTCCTTATTTTCTGCGGTATAAACCATCCGCTGCTCTCTTTTCAGTCTATTGAGCCATAAGAACCTGCATATGGAAAAAAGATAACCCTTTAAAGCTCCTTTTCCCTGATACTTATCTTTTCGAACATTTTCATCAAATGCAATGATCCCTTCATGAAAAATGTCGATGCCTTCCTGATTGCTTCCATTGTTATTTCTAACAAAGGCTACTACCTGATTTTTCAGTTTTTTATCCCTGTAAATCAGGGCAATTGCTTTTTGCCTCTTTTGGCCTCCAGCTTTAATATGCTTTGTTATGACTTCGTCAGAATATATTGGCTTCATTTAAGAGTGGATTTAACAAGGAAAATGTCCTCTTTTTTCGACAAATTTTTAAAAAAAATTGAAAAATGACTAGAAATGCATCGATGGATGTAAAATTATTAGCGTTTTTCAAGCTACAAAAAGATTGGTTGATACTTTATAATTGTAATCGATCAATTTTTAATATCCTTCAAATTACCACTTTTCTCTCATCTTTTTTTCTCTCTTCTTTTTCATAGAAAAAGTCATATTTTGATTAATTTTTGTTTCCATGTACTTATTTCTATAAATTTGGTCAACTAAGAAGCTGTTTAAATTCAACTAAATGGTTCTGTTATATCTCTTTTTGGCTCACTTTGCGTTACAAAAATCCTCATTTAGCTAGGCTAAAATCTGGTTTTTGCACCTTAATTGATCCAAAAATCAATTATAACATATTCCAATAGCTAAATTTTAACAGCTTCTAAGCTGTTTATACCCAAAAAGACTTTTGTAAAAAACCAAGTAGAAAACCATGTTGTTAAACCGATTTGTAGTTGTAGGAATCCTATTATTTCTACCTTCCATATCTTACAATCAAGTATTGGATTATATAGACATCCATCTAAAGATTGTTGAAAAAGTAGCCAATCAAAACAAACCGTTGGCCAATTCTCAATTGAAAATTTCAGATTACGGCGAAGTTTCTACTGATGAACAGGGGCGTTATACCTTTCCTTATGCTATCCGGCAAAATGTAGATCCAAACATTTCCATCTCTTTGTTTTCTCCAGAACATAAAATGCTCAAACCATTAGATGGACTAATTGAACTAGATACATCACGCGAAGAAATCTATATTGATCTATTCGTTGTCAATATGGCTGAGGAAAGTGAAGCTTTTAAAAAGCGCATAGGTAATTTAGAAAGCCGGGTTGCCAGACTTAAGAGCAAAAATGAATTAACCCAACGACAATTGAATGAAATCAACAATCAGCTGCTGGATACCATCATGCACTTTGAAAGACTTAAGAAAAACCTGGAGAATGAAATTGAAGAATATGAAAACCTAACGGAAGCACAACAAAAGGAAATAGATTCAAAGAATGCACAGATTGAAGACCTTGAGCGACAAGTGAATCAATTGACTATAGATCTGGAGACGGCTTTAGAAGAACGCTATCTGAGAAAAAACCAGTATTTCAAAGATATTTCAGGTAATCTCCTCGGCTATATCCGAAAAGCAAAAGATCTTCGAGATCATCTTCCCTATATTAAAACCTATTTTACGGTTAGGAGTTTCGCTAACTACGAGCGAGACATCAAAGCTTACAACGAACAATATGAGTTATTCGATAACAACCAATTAGATTACCTTGAAGGTGTCAAGCACTATTGGGGAAATCGTGCGCTATCAAAAAAACTGGAAGACCTCTTTAGCTATATGTCTAAAGGTATCCACTACAATCAAATCTACAAGGTCACTATGGAAGTCATGACAGAAGTAGGCAATCAAAAACCTAAAAAGGCACAGAAGATCGCTGATTTGGCACATGAAGACCTAACGATTAACTTAAGAAAGTTAGAAAAAGATATTAACAGCGTTTTATCAGACCTGAGAAAGAGTTTATAAACACATCCTTACATAACAGCCACTAGTAAATCCGAGAAATAATGATAAAAAACATTTACAATGTCCTCTTGGCAGCTATTTTAATATTGAGTATACAAAGCTGCAATCCAGATTGTGATACCGTTCAAGTTTCTAATGTAACCATTCCTCCCGGCCCTTATGAACAAGGAACAGAATTGGCCATACAAGCTAATCCTGCTGGTGCCATTGAAGGAAGGTCCATCTTTGTGACTACACGTACAATTAATTCTACTGCTCCACTTACTACTGAGGTACAGTCTCGTTTTGTACCTGAACTGGGTGCCACTGTAGTAGAAATTCCAACAGAAACCAATGATGAAATGCAATTTTTGATTGAAGATCCTGATTGTGGTAATTTAATCCCTATTGGAACTCAAACAAATGTTGTAGAATCTTCATTCTTCGTGGATAATCCATTTTTTGTAACACCTACGCCACCACTTATTATCATACCAACACCTCCTGTTGCTCCTCCACCTGCAGTAGTAAACGCTTGGTTTAGTCCAAATAATAGAGATTACTGTATATGGTTTAATCCTACTTTTGAAACCTTACCTGATGGTACGGAAGTGGAATTACCTACTTTAATACCTGCAGGCTCTCCAAATGGCATTGGACCTGTAAATGGTAGTGCAGAATTGGCAGTAGGTTGCGGTGAAACTGCAGCCGTTGATAGACTTTATCACAATAATCCGGTTACTGGCATAGTAGATAAAGAAAACAACATCATTCGCATCAGCATTGATAGAACAAGTAAAAACCTAGGTGTTGAAGAATTTGTAGGTCAGTTTATTAATCCTGAAAACTTACCTGCGGATACGGACTTCAACATAGGCGGACGCTGTAGTTCTGATGGGACATCAAAGCCAAATATCATGTTCTTAACTTCTTTACAGACGGGAAGACAGATGATTTTGTTCCGTGGCCTTGATTAACATTTGGTCTACAGGTCGAAGGTCTAAAGGTCTAATAAATTTAGTATTAGACTTTTAGACCCTTAGACCAAATTAATAAGACAATTAATTGATTGCTCTAAGCTTCTCTTTATCATAATCCTACCCTAGCACCAAGTGAAAGGATCGAATAAGATTCTCGCACAATTTCTTGCTGAAAGCTCTCCACATCAATTATTAATGGAAATCCTGCTGTAAAGAAGATATTGTATTTTAAATTAGGTGCATACTGAACACCTGCGTAAGCAAATAGAAATTCCTGAGTTCTTACCAGGTTCCTTTCATCAAATTCAGAAGGTTTAAAGTTCAAACCATATGATAAGCCCGGATAAAAAGTGAGTTTGTTATCGTTGGTTCTTTGTACCAGGAAGAAATTCAGATTAGTATTATAAAGGTATTCATCTCTGAACTCAATAGGCAAGGGTTCATCTACACTAGTTGGGAAATTAACTGCAAACAAACCACTGATGAAATAATAAGTATTGCGATTGATTTCCTTGTAATAGGTAAATCCTACATCAAACATATCACGACCAGCCCCCAATTGTAACTGTGTATTTTCATTTCTTACCGTAGAAATCATGTAACCTCCATTGATTACAAATTCCGGTCTTAATTTGAAAGGCTTCACTCTGAATCGCAGTCCTGCACCTGCTAGTTGGCCAAAAGAATCATCAAAGGCAATTCCGGAAGCCTCTGAAGCAGCATCAGGATTTCCACCTTCATCATCCTTAGTGGATTGAAAAACCCTATACATAGAGCTTGTAGCATCATTGTCTTTTCTTGCCCTTAAGTATCTTAATTGAAGACCAATATCCCACTGCCCAGAAGGGGAAACTCCGTAGAAACCATATAAATCAGAAATAAACTGTGTTTGACGAATGCGGTCGATAATTGGAGAATTCCTACCATCCTGATGTATAGCAATCCAATAAGACGCTAAGGTATTATTCCAAATAATCTCCGCATCTCCACTTGCAAGTACGGTAGAAGCTCCACCATTTACAATAAAGCTTTTTTCCAGAGAGTCCAGACCAGGGATGGAGTATTTAAATTTTTGAGCGTTAATAGCATTAACAAAGATTAGACAAACCCCTAAAATCAATAGGGATTTACATTTGGTTGATGGGTTCATTTATACACTATTTTAGTAGACTTTTAATCGGTTTTTTTGCCATTTAGAATAATTCCTATTGCCTCCGTTCCTTCTGCACAAAAAGCGACACAGCGACCACTTCCTAAAAATTTTCCTGCCTCCTCCAGTTTAAGCTCAAA
>JBCBCD010000510.1:0-5513 GCA_038530915.1 Bacteroidota bacterium | reverse complement strand
ATCATCAGAGCACTTAGCCAATTTGATTATGAAACGATTAAAGAATCCATCAATGCTCAATTGGATTCTGATGATATCCCTGTATCCATTGAAGCTGCTCAATTTTTTGTCGATAAGGGTATAGGAAAAGATGCTACCTCTTATTGGAGAAGAGCCAAAGACACTCTGCCCTGGCAGACTCAAATCATGATGTATATGGCAGCTCAAAGGCATCTTCCAGGCTTTTATGCTCAGTACAGAGGGCCTTTAAATAGTGAATTGAACAGAAGATTTAGAAATAGTGAAAATTCTTTTGAAAAAGCTGCGACGCTCAATGCTTTAGCTGAATTTGGTTGGAATTACAAAAACATTTTTGAACAAACTTTCAATAGCCCTGATCCTGTAGTAAGGGCTGCAGGTATGAATGCCTTACGTAAGATAAGTTCTAAGGAGGATTTCAATAGATTTTTTGGTTTGGGTACGCGAAGAGCCAACAGAGATCTTTATGCTTATTTTACGAGCGCTATTCAATCAAAAGATCCGACTTTAATTGCTATTGCTTCTTCTGCATTGAGAAATCCTGAACGCATCTATCGTACTTTGGCTGATAGTCTAAAATACGTAGATACTTTAATGACTGAGTTAAGTTCACCGAGTGAACGATCAGCCTATAATCAGTTGGGGCAAACAAAAGCATTTTTAATGGGGCAGGAAGACAGCTGGGAAGACAAAACAATGAAAGATACCAATTCTATAGATTGGTCTTTGTTGAATACATTTACTGTACAACCCCAAGCCTTGATACGAACGTCTAAAGGAGTTATCACTATTACCTTGCTGCCTTCAGTGGCTCCTGCTACTGTAGCTAGTTTTATTAAGCAAGTACAGTCAGAATACTACAATGGCATGCCTATACATAGAGTTGTACCTAATTTTGTTATCCAAACTGGCAGTGAACGAGGCGATGGATATAGTTCTGTGAACTTTAGGTTGCGTTCTGAGTTTACTCCATTGCATTATGACTCAGAAGGCTATGTAGGTATGGCCTCTTCAGGAAAAGATACAGAGACGGTACAGTTTTTCATCACACATTCTCCAACCCCTCATTTGGATGGTAGGTATACCATTTTTGGTAAAGTTATTGACGGGATGGAGTTTGTACATTCGACAGAGATCGGTGATGTAGTACAAGAAATTAGAATCATAGAACAATAATATTATTAAACAATCAATTAATTTAATTCCCTTTCCATGAAAACCACACCACTTACCAATAAGCATATTGAGCTAGGAGCTAAAATGGCAGAATTTGCGGGCTACAATATGCCTATTTCTTATGCCGGCATCAAAGAGGAGCATATGAGCATAAGAGAAGGCGTTGGCGTTTTTGATGTTTCTCACATGGGAGAATTTTTTATTGAAGGTCCAGGTGCACTAGATTTATTACAACAAATAAGTTCAAATGATGCTTCTAAGCTTCAGCCAGGTAAAGCACAGTATAGCTGTATGCCTAACAATGATGGAGGAATAGTAGATGATTTAATCATATACAGGCTTCCTGATGAAGACAGTCAATCAGGTGGTCATGCTTATATGTTGGTTGTGAATGCAGCAAATATTGAAAAAGATTGGAACTGGATTCAGCAACATGAAGGCTTTGATGTCAACATGAGGAATGAATCCGATAATATTGCTTTATTAGCAGTACAGGGTCCTAAAGCTGAAGCTGCTATCCAATCCTTAACATCTGTTAATCTCGCAGATATCAAGTTTTACCATTTTGAAATTGGACAATTTGCAGGTATTGACGATGTAATTATTTCAGCGACTGGCTATACAGGTTCCGGGGGTTTTGAATTATATATTCCATCAAGTCAGGCAGATAAGGTATGGGATGCTCTTTTCGAAGTCGGTAAGGAGTACGGAATTGCTCCTGTAGGCTTAGGAGCAAGAGATACACTTAGACTCGAAATGGGTTATTGTCTTTACGGCAATGATATAGATGATACGACCTCTCCTCTAGAAGCAGGTCTGGGATGGATAACAAAGCTTAAGAAAGGGGCATTCAATTCCAGTGATATTTTTGTTAAGCAAAAATTAGAAGGTATCAGTCGCAAATTGATTGGATTTGTAGTACAAGAACGCAGAGTACCCAGGCATGGTTACGAAATATATAATGAGCAGGAAGAATTAATAGGAAGAGTGACTTCCGGTACTTCTTCTCCTTCTAAAGAACAACCCATTGGCTTAGGCTATGTGCAAAAAGAATATTCTAAAGAAGGAACGACCCTATTAATCAGTACCGGAAGAAAAAAAATACCGGCTATAGTTAGCAAACCGCCATTTATTGAAAAGGGTAATTGATATTTTTTATGAGCTTTTCTATGCTTACTGCATAGAAAAGTCTCTTAGATTCTAGGGTAGATTTGTCTAACTTGTGTATTTTTTTCAACAATAAGCCTGCATCTTATGTTGTTTTTTGAAATTAATGGATTTTCAGTATAAATTGAAAGTTGAAGAAAATTCCTACATAAATGACATTGCAAGAAGGAAAAGATAAGTTTATACAGTCGTGGGGAGCATTAGGCTCCAGTTGGGGAATAAATAGAACGATGGCTCAAATACATGCACTTCTTTTGATTGCCCCAGAATCAAAGAGTGCTGACGAGATAATTGGAGAACTAAAGATATCTAGAGGAAATGCCAATATGAATCTTAGGGCTTTAATAGATTGGGGCTTGGTATATAAGGAACTTAAACCTGGCGAAAGGAAAGAGTTTTTTGTTGCGGAAAAGGATATGTGGGAAGTTGTAAAAAACATCATAACACAACGCAAGAAAAAAGAACTTGAACCCATGCTAAAGGTGCTGGATGAGTTATCCAGTGTTGAGCCCTCTGATAGAGAATCAGAAGTTTTTTATGAAGTAATAAAAGACATTAAGCTATTCTCTAGTAAAGCTGATTCTACCTTAGATACTTTGGTAAAGGCCGATTCTAACTGGTTTGTTGGAACCTTTCTTAAAATGATAAAATAAAGGCTGTCACACCAGTAAATGATATGTTCTTTGAGGCATGTTTCCCTAAAAAGCAAAGCTCTTTAGGGAAATATAGACTCCAAACAACTTTCTTGAGTTATTTATCATCGCCAAAGAACGCCAACAATTTGTCTGCTAATTCCAGTGCGATCTGCCCTCTTGCTTCTGAAGTAGAAGCGCCGATATGAGGAGTTACGGAAATATTTGGATGATTCAACAGTGCTCCGTTTGGCGTAGGCTCGTTCATGTAGACGTCCAAGCCAGCTCCTGATAATTTACCTGATTCAATAGCTTCTAAAAGTGCGTTTTCATCCAGCACACCACCTTTTGCTGTATTGATGATAAAAGCGCCATCCTTCATCCTTGAAATTTCCTCTGCACCTATTGTTGGTGCACCTCCTGTATATGGAATATGAAGCGTCAAGAAATCGCTTTCTTTTAGTACTTTTTCAAACTCTTCGGTTCTGAGGTTGACAGATAGCCTTACCTGGTCGCTGTTGTACACATTGATAGCAATGTCCACATCTTCCACTTTAAGGTCTACAGGCATAACGTTCATTCCTAAGGCCATACCTATTCTTGTTACCTCTTGTCCTACTCTACCAAAGCCAATAATGCCTAGTTTTTTATTTCGCAACTGCATGCCTGTAGAATAAGACACTTTTAAATCGCTAAATGCACTATTTCCTTTAGTCGGCATTTCTCGATGTGCCTGTTGTAAGTTTCTTGCCAAAGTAAAAATATGAGCGAAAGTCAATTCAGCTACTGAGCGAGCTGCTGCTGCTGCCGCTTCCATAACCACAATATTTTTTGATTGTGCATACGCAACGTCAATATTCGAGACTCCCACCCCTGCTCTGGCAATTACTTTAAGCCTCGGGCACTTATCAATTAGGTCTTTTCTAATTTCAGTCGCACTTCTTACTATAACCACATCATACTCAGGCAAAACCGTTTCAAGCTTATCTTGTGCTATTTTTTCGGTATCGACTGCATAATTAGCTTCTTCCAATAATGTAAGACCATAAGGATGAAGGCCATCATTTGCTAAAATCTTTATCATGCGCGTTTTATTTTCAAAAATCTATTTTTCTTTTTTTGCAAATGTAGGAAATGTAGCCCCAGTATAGTTATAAAATGGACTATTAAAACTCAAAGGGAGCTGATATTGACCCGCAAACCCCTTGAATGCAGCCGTTAACTCACTAATATCTACATTCCTAGAATCATCTTTCAATAAAAAACCTATGTGATCTACATTACCTTCCTTTGAAAAAAAGGTGTGTATCCACATTTTTGCACCATTGATATCCACATTCTGACTATTGGCGTATTCTTCAAAAGCGACCATGAATTTCAGCCATGCATCAAATGCCATACTCATATCATCTTTGCTCGCGTCTAATAGCGAGTAAGTGTACTTTTGTTTTAATTGCTCATAGAGCGTTTCATCTTGTCCCATTAAAAAAACAGTTGGGAAATTTTCTTGATCAGTTGATTGTGCATGTAAACCCATGCCTCCCAATATCATTAAGAGTACAAATACAGTTGCCTTCATTTTTTTAATTTCAAAAATAGAAAAGATTTAAAAATAGAAATATTAAGAAGAACGTAAAGTTTTAAATATCCAATACACACATTCATACCTTTATTACTAACAATTTATCCTCATGTAGCATACCAACGTCTAAACCTTAATGCATTAGTACTAAATTATCAGTATTTTTGAATTTATAAGTTTTTACTATGGCTATAGACATTATATTCGCAATTGTAGCAGGCTACGGCTTTTATCTGGGATATTCTCGTGGTATCATACAAACAGTATTTGCCCTTCTATCACTTCTGATTGGCTTAATGGCTGCATTTAGGTTTGCACAGCCAACTACAGAATTCTTGGAAAATGCTTTTCAAAATAATAATCCTTTGATGTTTATTGCGGGTTTTCTTCTCACTTTTGTAGCGACTATGCTCATGATCCGTCTTTTGGCCAGAGGATTGGAAGGGTTTCTGGAAACCATTAATATCAATATTTTTAATCAAATCGCCGGAGGAATATTAATGTCGGGTATTATGATTCTCGCTTATTCTGTTATCCTTTGGTTTTTCAATACTTCAGGAGTAGTGAATGATGAAGTCAAAGAAAAATCGTTCACTTATGTTTACTTGAAGGAATATCCTACTTACGTATGGGATTTAGGCAAGCAAGCCGAACCTGTTCTTAAAGACTTTTATGAACAAACGCAGGCAGTAATGGACAGACTTCAAGAAATGAGTTTAGAACGACAAGAGGCTAATCAATAAAAATATCATATCGTCCCTCTGTTTCTACCTCTCCATACTGATAATACCAATCTAAAGGGGAAAATTACGCAACTCGCAATGCTACCTACCCCAAAAAAGAACATTTCATTTCTGATGTAACTCAGTAAGCCATTTCTTTTTTCATAAGGCAAGTTACCTACAATAGCGTCAAATCCTTCATTGTCAATGTATACC
>JBCBCD010000509.1:0-5521 GCA_038530915.1 Bacteroidota bacterium | reverse complement strand
TTCTCACCATGGAGTCGCTGAAGTTGCATGGAGTACTCTATGAAACTCTTGCGACACCATGGTGAACTTAATATTACTATTCTACATTGCAACTTGAACCACCTTAGCTGTATTTTTCTTAACTTTTCAGCAAAAAGCTAATATGAGACACACCTTACTACTATTGTTGATGTTTAGTAGTGCTTTGCTTTTTGCTCAAGAGAAGGAAATGCCTACACCACCCATTCCTGAAGCCAAAGTGTACACCTCTACACATGAAGCTAAGATTGGAGGCAGAAATATGGAGATTGAAGCAGAGGCAGGCACCATGCAAATCCGTAATGAAAAGAACGAACCCATAGCTAATTTTGGTTACACTTATTATCGTCAGAAAGATGCAAGAAGAGTTAGACCTGTTGTTTTTGCTTTCAACGGTGGACCTGGTTCTTCTTCTTTTTGGTTGCATATGGGTGTATTAGGACCAAAGCGTATTGTAGTTAACGACCCGGAGAGTACTCCTGCAGCACCTTATGAAATTATAAATAATGATTACTCTATCTTGGATGTAGCCGATTTAGTAATGATGGATCCGATAGGAACGGGCTTGAGTATCCCTGTCGGAAAAGCCAAATTTGAAGACTTTTGGGGAGTAGATCAAGACATTAGGAGTTTGAGCTTTTTTGTCACTCAGTTTTTGATCGAAAAAGGTTTAATGAATGCTCCTAAGTATCTTTTGGGTGAAAGCTACGGTACTTTTAGAAATGCAGGTTTAATGGACGCACTACTAAACCAAGGCATTGCCATGAATGGCGTCATTATGGTTTCTGCTGTATTCGACTTGCGTACTTTGATTTTCCCACCTGATGATGATTTACCTTACATCTGCCATTTCCCTACTTATGCAGCTACTGCATGGTACCACGATAAACTCGATACGGAATATTCAGATGTATATAAGTTTTTAGATGAAGTACGTACGTTTACCGAAGAGGAGTATGTTCCTGCTTTATTTAAAGGTGATCGTTTGACAGCAACTGAAAAAAGAGCAGTAGCACAAAAGTTAGCCGGTTATACAGGTACAGATACAGACTATTGGGTAAAAGCCAACTTAAGAGTAACCAACTCTGAGTTTTTTGCCGAAGCCATGAGAGAAGAAGGGAAAATCGTAGGTCGGCTAGATTCAAGATACACAGGAATTAATCAGGATTTAATCAGTCAAACCGGTAGCCATGATCCTCAGAGCTCAGCTATATCACCTGCCTACATCACTGGCTTTATGCATTATTTCTACAATGATTTGAAAGTAGATAAAAGTGAAATGTACATCACTTCTGCAGGTAAAAGAGATGGGTTTAGGTGGGATTGGAACCATTCTGGCAATTCCAGGTGGAATACGCAAGCAGCCATCAATACGGGACCGGATATGGCCAGAGCCTTGTCTAGAGATCCCAATATGAAAGTTTTGGTTTTGAATGGTATTTATGACATAGCCACAGTCTTCTATGGCGTGGAGTACAGCATAGACCATTTGGGCTTGACTCCGGATATCCGCAAAAACATCATCATGGAGTATTATGAGGCAGGTCACATGATGTACACCCACAAACCTTCTTTGTTGAAGTTTAAAGAAGATGTAGAAAAATTCATCAAGGCGACTTCAAAAAGATAACATCATTACCTAATTCTCTTAGGTATTTGTATTTTGTCAGCAATATAAAGTCTTTGGTCTTTAGTTTCTGGTCTAGTCAAAAAATCACTGCAGACTAGAGACCAAAGACCAAGTACAATTTGTATTTCTAAGGTCTGCTATCAATTCATTTAGACCTTCGACATTAGACGCCTAAAAATAAACATCCAACTACATGATCAAGCATTTATTTAAGCTGGCGAAAAAAAACTTGTGGAAGAATAAATACTATACATTTATCAATGTGTTTGGTCTTACCTGCGGCATGCTAGCTGTACTTATCATTGCCAAATATGTGGGCTACTATTTACAGTTTGATCATTTTCATCAAAACAAAGATCGTATTTATGTAGTAAGTCAGGAAGAGTCTTTGGATGGGAATACACCGAAAAAAGGCAATGCCACTTATTGGGGAGTAGGCGAACTGATGAAAGAATCACCAGGGGTATTGGATGTAACAAGATATCACCAGCATGTGGAAGCATTGATTATTGCCAAGGATGATGATGGAAAAAGCATTTCGCTTGTTGAGAATAAAATCTTCATTGCAGATTCTAGTTTTCTCAACATCTTTACCTTTCCATTGATACAGGGTGATCCAAAAACGGCCTTGTCCAAAGTCAATGCAATGATCCTGACAGAATCAGCTGCTAAAAAATACTTTGGCGATGCCAATCCCATTGGGAAAACACTCACCATTAGGGTGTCATGGGGCAGAGAACGCTTATATGAAGTGACAGGTGTAATGGAAGATATCCCACAACCATCGAGATTTAAGTTTGAATATTTAATCACACCTGCTTCTACCTTAAGTAGTGATCAGGCTTGGGAAATTCCTGCTTATAATACCTACGCCTTGTTGAAGGAAAAAACAAGCGCAAAAGAATTGGCAAAAAAACTTACCACCAACCTACAAGCAATTGCACCCCTACAATCGGATAATAAAGAAGTGGTTTTGTCTATGGAGTCTTTGGCTAGTGGTCAATTATCAAGCACCAACTATTTATTGGCAGCGGTAGGACTTTTTATTGTCCTTATCTGTTGGATCAATTACATCAACCAGGTCATTGCACAGTCTTATGGTAGAGTCAAAGAGGTAGGAATGCTTAGAGTACTTGGAGCTAGTAGAATTGAATTAAGAACTCAGTTCATCCTCGAATCTACCTTAATATGTCTATTTTCCTTGACTTTGATCATTGGACTTTATGTGAGTTTGGAACAACCATTACAATCACTTACCAATGCCCATCTATTACCACTTTGGGAAGATCCTACTCCCATCAACTTCTTTTTTCTGGCCATTTTCATGGTGGGTATCATCATAACAGCGATTATACCGACGTTCATTTTGTTTTCGCCCAAGTTCGTAAAGACTTTACGAAATGCTTATAGTACTAAAGTGGCTGGTGTCAATTTGAGAAAAGCCTTGGTGATTGTACAATTTTCAATTTCAGCAGTATTGCTAATTGGGATTTTTGTAATCAAAAGCCAATTGGAATACCTGAAGACAAAGGACAAAGGCATAAATATGGAAAGTGTGCTTGTCGTCAAAGCAGCTTTAGCAAAAAATACCAACTGGGCAGAGAAAAACAGAAAATTGAAACTCTTCAAGGATCAATGTGCTGAACTGCCTTTTGTGACAGAAGTAGCCTCTTCAACTACAGTACCCAGTGAAGAATATCGGAATGAAACTTTCCTCAGTATAAAGGGAAAAACAGACAGATTAATGGTTCATCAAAATGGGGTGGACGATCAATTTTTTCAACTCTATGATGCTGACTTTATTGGGGGGCGTGATTTCCTCCCCAAAGCAAAGTTTAAAAATAAAAATAGCATCGTACTCAATGAGTCAGCGGCGAAAGGCTTGGGCATCACTGATTTTGAAAACATCGAAGGAACTAAAATCATGGATGAAGAATCGGATGAAGAATATGACCTAATAGGGATAGTAAAAGATTACCATAAAACAGCACTAAAATATGAATTGGCGCCCATAGCTTTTAAGTTCAATAAAACGAGAGGTCACGTTTCCATGAAAATCAATAGTACTGGAATGAGTGAAAACGAACTGGAACAACAAGTAAGTGCTATCGAACAAATTTGGACACCCATCTACAGTGATGCTTTCTTTGACCATTTCTTTTTAGAAAAAAGATACGAGCGTCAGAATTTGGAAGATCGCTACTTCGAGAAGTTATTTAGCTATTTTACCCTGCTGTCCATCATTCTTTCTTGTATCGGTCTGTTTGGAATGTCACTGCTTATTTCTACAAAAAGACAAAAGGAAGTAGGAGTAAGAAAAGTGTTTGGAGCCTCCACCATCGACATTTTAGTAGTTTTCTTAAGAAGCTATCTAGGGGTACTGATCTTACCAGTTGTATTGGGTTCTCTGATGGGATTCTGGTTAATGGATAGGTGGTTGAGGGATTACGCATTTAGAATAAACATAGGAATTGGACTGATCTCTATAGCAGTGATTAGTTTGGTGTTGATTTTTGTATTTACGATCTCTTATCATACAATCAAGTCCGCTTTGGCAAATCCGGTGACGGTATTGAAGGATTAAGAATCACCATTGAGTCGCAAGAGTTGCATAGAGTACTACATGTAACTCTTGCGACTCAATGGTGATTCTTCTATTTAACTTCTAAAAACTTATTTTCATCCAAATCATACCCCATTTGAAAGAACACTGCTTCTGAAATTATCTTACCAACTTTGTCATAGAAGATCCAATCCCCTTTACGATTGGGGTCAGAATCATAATTGTGATCCCAATCTGTAATATAATAAGAACCAGCACGAAAATCAGCAGGAGTTAATTTATCAGTATCAAAAGTTCCGTGTGCTTTTAATTGACCATTAGAGTGCCAAAATTGCCAGTATCCACTTTGAGCATAATAGAGTATAGGACCATGTGAATTTGGAAAAAGAAAAAAGGAATAGTTCCCTTCGGCAACTTTATTTCCATTATCATGGTAGAAGGTCCAATTGCCGATTTTTTTGCAATATTTCAGTGCTCCTATAGCCGCAAGCTTAGAATTTGGATGGAAGTATTGCTGTGGTTCATCAGCTAACAAGGTATCATTTTTGTAAAGATATTGAGTTTGCATTACTCCATTTGAGTGAAAGATCATCATTGGGCCATTTTGCCTATCGTTTTCGTAATAGATTAGTTCTTTTAAGTTCCCATTTGGGTGAAAGCTGCTGTGATGGCCATGTTTTTCTCCTAATTGATAGTTATTGAGATAGATGAGTGTGCCATTTTCATCCCAACCTTTTTCGAGTCCAATAATATTTGACCTTATGTAATCCTTCTTATTCTCATCATACTGATAAGTTGTCTCCGAAGATTTCACACCATTGCTGTACCAACTTTCAAAAGGACCATCGTATTGACCTTTGAAAAAGAGAGTTCGATAATCTAATTGACCATTATGAAAATATACAACAGCTTCTCCATGGATAAGGCTATCTTTTACATTAAAAATTCTAGCTATCTGTTCTGGTTTTTGCTCATAAAATTGAATCCATTTTCCATCTTTCGGGTACTTAAACGTCCAGCCAAGAAATTTGCCTAAAGAATCGTATGAATTAAAGAAGTGAAGTATGTAGGCATCAGTAGCTGTATCTACTGATTCATAGAGCCAATACATTTCATTGTCATATTCAATCTGTGGTAGATAAAGCTGTTGGGCAGTAATTTTATTAAAATTCAAGACAAATGAAGAAAGGAAAATAAAACCGGCAATAGTTTTCAAGTTTATGGTAAATGTTGAATTCATTCTATATTGATAATGAACTTGATGGGATAAGTAACAGGAAAAAAAATTGTATATAATAAGAGTTGATGAA
>JBCBCD010000508.1:0-5521 GCA_038530915.1 Bacteroidota bacterium | reverse complement strand
GTAAATATTAAAACTTAAAGTTTTTATTTTAATGATTGCATATTCAATAATTAGTAACCTTTAAGTTTTAATATTTACTGTATAGTTTTTTATGAATAAATTATTTAAAAACTCCAATCCTTCATTCAAAAAACTTTTACCATGCACCCTATTAAACATTGCACAGCACTTCTTATGCTGATTTCATTCCTCTTCACTAACCAAATACATTCCCAAACTCAAAAAGACATCATCAAAGCCACCCAAGGCCTTCAACTCCGCAGCATCGGCCCCGCTTTAATGGGTGGACGCATATCTGATATCGCTGTAAGTCCACACAACTCAAGTACCTGGTTCGTATCAGCTGGCTCGGGTAACCTTTGGAAAACCACCAATTCCGGCATTACCTGGATGCCCGTTTTTGACGATGAGACTTCTTATTCCATCGGATGTGTGACTGTAGATCCGAATAATGCTGATGTGGTATGGGTAGGTACGGGAGAGAATGTGAGTGGCCGGCATGTAGGTTGGGGTGATGGCGTGTATAAAAGTGTAAATGGTGGCAAAAGTTGGATGAATATGGGCTTGAGACGATCGGAGCACATAGGGAAGATATTGGTAGATCCTAGGAATAGCGATGTGGTATTGGTGGCAGCAGAAGGACCACTTTGGAATGGTGGTGGAGATCGTGGCTTGTACAAAACCACCGATGGGGGAGCCAATTGGGAACTCGTATTGAAGATAGACGAAAATACAGGTGTGACCGATATTGAGTTTGACCCAAGCAATCCGGATGTGGTGTATGCCGCAGCTTATCAACGTAGACGCAAAACCTGGGCTTTGCTGGCAGGCGGACCCCAATCGGGTATCTATAAATCAACAGACAATGGAGATAGTTGGAAACAAGTGAAAACAGGTTTGCCGCAAGGCGATAAAGGAAAGATTGGCCTGGCCGTGACACCTGCTGATCCCAATCTGGTTTACGCAACCATAGAAGCCAGTGGACAGGAAAAAGGCTTTTACCGCTCTACAGACAAGGGCGAAAGCTGGGAAAAACGCAACAGCTATACTTCGGGTGGAACCGGACCGCATTACTATCAGGAAATTGAAGCCTCTCCCGTTGATCCGGATTTGATTTATCAGATGGACGTGTTTTTGCATGTGACCCGAGATGGCGGAAAGAAATTTGACTATCTGGGTACAGGACGCGAAAAACACTCCGACAATCACGCGCTTTGGATAGATCCACATAACGGAAAACATTTGTTAGCAGGGACGGATGCAGGCCTGTATGAGTCCTTTGATGAGGGCACTACCTGGCGACATTTTCCAAATCTGCCGATTTCTCAGTTTTACAAATTGGGCTTGGATAATTCAGAACCGTTCTACAATATAATTGGTGGAGCACAGGATTTGGGGACACTGATAGGACCTTCTCGGACGATGAATACCGAAGGTATACGTAACAGAGATTGGTATGTACCATTGGGAGCAGATGGTTATGACTCGGCTTTTGATCCGGAAGATCCCAATATTGCCTATATGGAAATTCAGCAAGGGTTGCTGCATCGCTACGACAAACGAAACCATGAAGTACTCAATATACAACCACAAGCCGGACCTAATGATCCGCCGGAAAGATGGAATTGGGACAGTCCGATTACGATTAGTCCACACGACAACAAGACTTTATACTTTGGCTCACAACGGGTATGGAAGAGTGAAGATCAAGGCCATTCCTGGACACCCATCAGTGAAGACCTGACCACCAATACCAATCGCTATGAATTGGAGACCTTGGATCGGGTATGGAGTGCAGATGCCTTGTACGACAATGGCGCGATGTCTAAATATGCGACCTTGACTTCCATTGCAGAATCTCCCAAGCAAGAGGGGGTACTCTACACCGGATCAGATGATGGCCTGACCTATGTGAGTGAAGATGGGGGAGCCAAGTGGCGCAAAAGTGGCGCTTTACCTGAGGTGCCAGAACGTTCTTTTATCAATGACATAGAAGCTTCTCAGCACGATGCCAATGTCGTTTTTGCGGTAGCAGATGCACACAAATTGGGCGATTACCGACCACATATTTTTATAAGCAATGACAAAGGCCATAGCTGGAGTTCGATAGCTGGAAATTTGCCGGAAGATTTGATTGTGTGGGTGATCAAGCAAGATCATGAAGATGAAAACTTATTGTTTATAGGAACGGAGATGGGTTTGTATTTCTCTTACAACCAAGGAGCCAACTGGGTGAAACTGAAAAACGGAGTACCCAACATTCCTTTTCGAGATATAGAATTGCACCCCAGAAATAATGATGTGGTAGGCGCTACTTTTGGCCGTGGGTTTTATGTGTTGGATGACTATTCTGCACTAAGAAGCATTAGCAGTGCGGTAAGTGCTGAGGCCAACGCCCTTTTTCCGGTAAGAGATGCTTGGTGGTATGTACCAAATGCACCCATGCAGGCGAAAGGCATGCCTACTCTAGGGTCTACCAGCTTTGTAGCCGATAATCCTGCCTTTGGAGCGATCTTTACCTATTATATACACGATATGCCCAAAACGGCAAAGAAAAAGCGTCAGGAGAGGGAAAAAAGGTTGAGTGCGGAAGAAAGCGATATTCCTTTCCCAGGTTGGGATGCTTTAAGAGATGAGTTGTCAGAATCGGCACCTCAATGCATGCTATTGGTAAGTGATGCTGATGGAAACCCGGTCAGATGGATAGAAGGTGCTCGCTCGAAAGGCTTGCATCGTACATCCTGGGATTTGAGATTACCTGCTCCTGATCCGATCAGCTTGAGTTCGCCAGCATTCAAACCACCCTGGGCCGGTGATGCACAAGGACCAATGGTTGGACCGGGTAAATATAGTGTGCAATTGTATGTGTTGAATAATGGGAAAATGGAAGCACAAGGGGAAGCGCAACCTTTTACCGTCAAAGCTGTACCTACTGCAGCCAATGGCACTGATTTCAAAGCCATAGCTGCCTTCCAGAAAAAGACCAGCGATATGATGAGACAAACTTCTTCTGCTAGTCGCAGACTTTCTGAAGCCAGTGAGAGATTGAGATACATAGCCGCAGCCTTGAAAAAGACTCCAGGTGCAGGTCCGGATGAATTTGCAAAATGGAAAGCCTTGAGTGATCAACTAGCAGCCTTGCGCATGCAATTGTCCGGCGATCCCATCCGTCAACGCTTCAGTGAATCGACCAGTCCGTCGATCAGTGGTAGAGTAGGGCAGGTGGCTTATGGCCATTGGGAGACGCGTCAGGCGCCGACTAAGACGTTTGAAGACAATTTGGAGGTGGCGAGTAAAGAATTTGATGGATTTAAAACTGACTTGGATAAATACCTGCAACAATTGAAAGCTTTTGAAAATGACTTAGAAAAGATGGGCGCGCCATATACCAGAGGGCGTCAATAGAGTTTTTAAACAACTTCATGTGAAACAATTTATGGGCTTATCTTCAGTCAGTAAGGTATCCATCTTGGATAGAATTCAATGATATTAGCTATTTCTTCCACCCCCTAACCCCCTCAAGGGGGACACTTTGCGAATGTGTACATGCAGCGCTTGTCTCCTTGAGATGGAGCAGGGGGGCTAATAAAACATGTAATATTCTTATCTTAAAATCATTACTTTCCTTGTGATTTCACCCGCAATTTGAAACACATACCAACCATTTTGTAAATCAGAAAGATCAATCTGATTGGATAAGGCTTTTCCTTCCTTTACCACTTGCCCAAGCTGGTTGTACACTTTCCAATGGCTTGGATAGGAGAGGGGAGGATCAGCTTCAATGTTTAGGATGCCGGTAGTGGGGTTGGGGTATAAAATCAGTTGGTACTGTTCTTTTTGCTCTTCGGTAGAAGTAGTGATGTCTGATGCTAAGGTATTTTTTGTTGTATTGGTAATGATAGCTGGGTTTTGATCAAAATAGATGGCGGCACTATTTTCGATGAGGGTATTTTCCCCCAAACCATCCAATGGCGTTATTTTGAAGTTGACATATCCGTGGCTCAACGGCTCATTATTGGTTGAGTCAGGAAGATTGATATCGTTGAAAGTGAAAGTGAGCACTCGGTTTTCGATGACAATAGAAGTGATATCGTGACTGGCATGGATGACTTCAAAGGTTTTAAGATTAAGATGGCCATCTAAAGTATCCTTTAAAATGATGTTTCTGGCCGGGAAGTTGCCTGTATTTTGAAAACGGATGGTGTAATTGAAAGTTTCTCCAAATGGTGTTCTATTGTCTTTGCCCATCCCTTTAGGTTGTACCAGTTTATCGTTGGGATCATAGGCACACAATAAAACTTCTCGATAGATGAAAGAAGAGATTTGCTTCTCTTCATCGTCTGAGGTGGATGATGTAGCAGTAGATTGAAAAACGACATCTTCGCCTATGGCTTCCACTCCAGCTATTTGTAAGGACATATCTATTATTCTAAACTCATTAGGCCCTACCTCATTAAATGTCCAATAACTCTTGTTATTTACTATCGAATCGGTTAGTATGGAGTAGCTTAGAATACTGTCTCGTGTTTCAAAGGAAGCTAGAATATTGACCGTCTCGGTACCTGTGTTTTTTACAAACAGCCTTACCTCGGAGACTTCATTGCAGATGGTCGGATCAGAAATGATGAAAGTCTCTGTCTCATTTACTTTTACCAATGGTGCTATTCCAAAAAATAAAGTATCTACTCCCATAGAAGTATTATTTGAGGTGAGGTGATATTGCAGCGAGTCAGTGGTTAATTTCCAATTGACTGGAAGATTGTACTCTACAAGCTCACTATTAGAATCGGGAGGAATGAGGTAAATACCATTGAAATTGGGGTAAGCAGTTAAGGATTCATCTATTGTGAAGTTGCCAATGCTGATGTTATTATCATTTTCGTCTTTGATGCCATTCTCGTTGTTGTCGTAAAAGATATTGAGCGGCGTGCTTTCAGAAACAAAATTGACATTATAGAAACTCAAAAAGGCATCGTGTTGAATAGAATGTTGTGTTCTGCTGCCGCCAATTAGAGTTACGGGAGCATTTGGAAAAGAAAAGATAGCAATAGCTTGTGTTTTTCCTTTGTAATTGCCTTCATCTATTTTTTCAAAAAATACATTTCCTTCTGTATCAAAAAACTTGATGAAATTGCCATCATGACGACCTTCATTATAGCTGTAATTTCCAATGATTGAGATGGACTGGTCTTGAGGATTGAAAGCTATTCCACTTGCTAGAATAGTCTGAGTAGCTTGTCGATTTACTATTTTTTCCCAAACTAAATCTTGTTGTTGGACATCAAATTTCAATAGTTTGATCGTGAAATCCTGGTCTTGTACAAGCAGATAGATGATCTCTTCTTTTTCCCCTTGCACCCATTTTAGGGCAGTACCTCTGACGTCCAATTCTTTTTCCCATTCATATACTAAGGTATCTCTTCTAAGCCCAGAAACTACAGCGTTTTCACCCTGCCGAGTTTTCCCGCAAAAAATCAGTAAGGAATCATTATAAATACCGGCATTTCTGGAAATGGTCCTG
>JBCBCD010000507.1:0-5525 GCA_038530915.1 Bacteroidota bacterium | reverse complement strand
AATACAGAACCATAAGCATCCACACCCACAATTTGAACATCAGGATTTTGTTCTTTCAAATACCTAGCTGTCCCTGACATTGTTCCTCCGGTACCTACACAGCAAACATAATGTGTGATTTTACCTTCCGTTTGATCCCATATTTCAGGCCCTGTAGAATAATAGTGTGCCCCCGCATTGTCAGGGTTAAAGTTTTGAGCTATATAAAATGAATTAGGTATATCTTTTGCGAATTGTGCTGCTCTTGAATAATACGATTCCGGATCTTCCGGCTTCGCATTAGAAGGACAGATTACAACTTCTGCTCCCATAGATCTCAATAAGGCCAGTTTTTCTTTTGAGGCCTTGCTGCTTACACACAATAAGCAATTGTATCCCTTTACGGAACAAACCATTGCCAAACCAAAACCAGTATTACCGGAAGTTGCTTCTATGATGGTGCTTCCTGGTTTTAATTTACCGGCTTTTTCAGCCTGTTCAATCATGTAAAGTGCAATGCGATCTTTGGCAGATTGACCTGGATTGAATGATTCTACTTTGGCATACACTTGAGCTGGTATATCCGCACATACATTATTTAATTTAATAAGTGGCGTTCTACCAATGGTCTGTAATACGTTTTCAAATCTCATAAAAAATAGATTTACGTTTTCATTTTAATTCTACTTGAGCAATTGCATATAGAATACGTTGCCATAAAGAAATTGTCACAAAGGCACATGCAACTTAATCTCAACTAGAATTATTCTAATTAATTTTTTGTATTGGTATACCACTTTTGGAAAATACCAATTATACTACCTTGATTTACAGATTTTTGGCGCTCTTTAATAAAACTATACTAATGCCTTACGAATAAATTAAATGTGACTTTGAGCGCTTGGCTTTTGAATGGGATTACCTATTACAGTTTAATTTCTACCTATCAATTTACTAATTATTGACTTTTTATGGTACAATATTAGCACAACTGAATGTAAAAATAAAATAATATACCTACAAATGATCATTTATTAACGCTTATAGGTAGTCTAAAATAAAAGCGTAAGGTTCAAAAATCAGTTCAAACCATCAAGAACCAGTCCAAAACACGATCAAATTCATGCAATAATCATGTGTATGTTAACTCAGTATTAAATCGTTGAAGATAGATTGAATTACTATTCAATGTAGTGGACTAAGCACGCTTGGTTTTCTAAATTTGTAAAAAAAATATAAGTGGTTGCAAATATTGTATTACGCAATGCTTCTAACTCTTAAGTCTTGAGATCGAGCGAAACGCGGATATGAAACCTGAAAAGATAACTTTCAAGACAAGGCTGATACTGATAAACAACTATTCAACATTGTTGATTGGCCAAACCCGCATCAATGGTGGACAATATACCTTGATAGGCGGTAATGTAGATGCCGGTGAAACAGCAACTCAATCCTTGGTAAGGGAATGCTATGAAGAAGCTGGCCTTATCATACGGGAAGAGCACCTCAAGCTCGTCCATGTTCGTCAAAAAATTAAAGGCAAATCTCATAAAGTCACTTTGTACTTTCAGGGGCTAAAATGGGAAGGTAATATTCGTCCTAAAGAAAAAGATAAGTTTACATCTGTAGCCTGGTATCCTATAGACCAACTCCCACTCAATATCAAACCTACCACCAAGCAAGTTCTTCAAGCCATCAACAAAGGCCAACTATTTGCCACAGCAAGACAAACTATCAACATCTAATTCAAATTTTCCATCATATCAATGATATTTTTTGTAAGTTCATCTTACAACTCACTACTTATTGACACTTCAATTTGATTAAACCAAACATTTTTCCAAATGAAAAGAATTTTATACTCAATCTTTGCTTTTGCTTTGATTTCAAGTGTTAATCTACATGCACAGAAGAAGTTCAAAGACATTAAAAAACTCAACAAAACCTATAATTTTTCTGAACCGATTAAGCTGAATATAGATGAGTTGTGGACAGTTCCTACTTCTCAACCTATTACAAAATATCCGACATCACCACTCAGAAACTTTCAACCTTTAAATATCCCCGGAAGAATAGATAATAACTTCAAGGTCAAACACGACCCAATTACCCGCCTCCCTATTTTACTACAAGGGAAAGCACATAATCAGAATACACCTGTTGATGGAGTAAAACTGACCTGGAAAGATAAAGCAGTAAACTACTTAAGCACCTTCAATGATATCTTGCAAATTGAATCTCCTGCTCAGGAATTTGAAGTTGTGAAGGTAAATATAGATGCATTACAAATGACGCACATTCGTTTGCAACAAAAATATAAAGGACTAAAGGTCTATGGAGGAGAATTAATCGTTCATGCAGAGCAATTTACACCTTACATGCTAAATGGTCGTTACTATCCTACCCCTGAAATAGAATCTCTTACCCCTTCTATTTCTGCCAATCAAGCGGAGGAACTTGCTTTAGATGATGTAGCCCAATACACTCCTGTCAGCTTACCAGCTAAGCAGTATCATAAACTATTTGATACCCCTGTTTTAGAAAGTGAGCTGGTAGTATACCATAAGTATTTGGATCATGAATCTGAGCGTTTGGCATATGTGGTTAACATGAGGCCCAACCTTACCAATAGATGGAGGTATTTTATCGATGCACAAACAGGTGAAGTAATCATGCAATATCAACTTAATTGTAAGTTTGCAAGTAGTCATAGTCATGCTCCTAAAAACGATAGTGAACCTGAGGATACTCCTATAACAATAAATGCCACCAATGTTAGAGGTGGCACTTCACAAATCAATGTATTGGAGTCACAAGGCACTTTCTATATGGTAGATATTACTCAACCCATGTTCGATGCACAAAATTCTGGTGGTGATAATGGACTAATTGGCGCTATTGTAACCTATGATGGTATGGACGGAAATATTGAAGAAAATCTTTCACTTTCAGTAGTTTCAAGTACTAACAATCAAGATTGGTCAGGTGAAGCGGTTTCAGCACATGCCAATGCGGAATTCAGTTATAATTATTATAGAAACACCTTCAGTCGCAATAGTATTAATGGTAATGGCGGCACCATCAATTCAATTGTCAATATTCAAAATGCTGATGGAACAGAAGTGGATAATGCTTTTTGGGGCGGTGGGTTTATGGTATATGGAAGTGGTAATATTTTTGATAATTTCACTGGTGCTTTGGATATTGCTGGACATGAGATGTCTCATGGTGTGATAGAAAATACTGCCAACCTTGAGTATATGTTCCAATCAGGAGCTCTTAATGAATCTTTTGCCGATGTATTTGGTGTAATGATTGATAGAGATGATTGGCAACAAGGAGAAGATATTACTCCTACAAATGTAGCTCCTAGTGGAGCCATCAGGGACCTATCAAACCCTAACAACAACAGTGCACCTGGTAGTTTTACATGGCAACCCAAAGATATGGATGAGTTCCAAAACCTGGGAGCAGATGAGGATAACGGAGGAGTGCATATTAATAGTGGCATTCCAAACTTTGCCTTTTTCAAAATCGCTACTGCAATAGGTAAGGATAAAGCTGAACAAATTTACTATAGAGCTTTAACCACTTATTTGACAAGAAATTCTCAGTTTATTGATGGTCGACTCGCAATTATACAATCTGCTCAAGATTTATATGGAGCTACAGAAGTTAATGCTGCCAGAAGAGCTTTTGATGAAGTAAAAATCTTTGACGGAGAAGCCACTGAAACAGAAGTAGAAGTAGAAGAAAATACGGGTACAGAATTTATCTTGTTCACAGATGATAATAATGATAACATCTATGTATATACTACTGATGGTACTCCAATTTTAGATCCGGCAGAAGCTCCAGCGCCTTTAAGACCTGTAAGTATAACAGACGATGGTAGTCTCATCATTTATGTTGCTAAAGACAACACTTTACAATCCATTCAGATTGACTGGGCCAATGGTAATTATCAAACGGTAGAATTAGATAGCGATCCAATTTGGGGAAATGCATCTGTCTCCAAAGATGGCACCAAAGTAGCTTTAACCTTTAATGACCAAAGCAATACCATTGCAGTAGTGGATTTAGTAAATGGAGGAAGTGAAGTATTTGAATTGTTTAATCCTACTTACGCGCAAGGAGGGTTCAATACCGGAACTGTAAAATTTGCAGATGTCTTGCAATGGGATTTCTCCGGTCAGTTTATTATGTATGATGCCTTTAATGAGATCCCGGGAGATGCATTTGGAGATCTTTCTTATTGGGATATCGGATTTATAGAAGTGTGGAACAATCAAACCAATTCATTTGGTAGTGGTAATATTGGCAAACTCTTCCCAGGCCTAACAGATGGACTCAGTGTTGGTAACCCTGTCTTCTCTAAAAACTCCCCCAATGTAATTGCGTTGGATGTTTTCAATCAAGTCGAGGATACTTATCAAGTTTATGCCGTTAATATTGAAACCTATGATCAAAATACCTTGTGGAATAATTTAGATTTAGGTGTACCTAATTTTAACCTTGACGATTCTCAGGTAATGTTTAGTGGGTTCAACAACAGCGATGTGCGTATCATTGCTTCCGTACCATTGAATGCAGATAAAATATCGGCTGCCAATAATGCTCAAATCTTTTTCTCGAGTACTACTATTGGTTTGAAATGGCCCAATATCTTTTCTAATGGAACACGTACTTTAACCTCCATTGAAAATGTTACGGCTCAGGCATTTAATTTGAAGACTTATCCTAATCCTATTGAAACAAGTACGACTGTAGAGTTTGAATTGGTAGAAGCTGAAGAAGTGAGAATTGAACTTTGGGATTTATTGGGTCGTCAACTAAAGATTCAGGATTTAGGAAGACTCAGTGGTAAGATTAGAGAAAAGGTCGAATTGAATGGTTTTTCAAGTGGGATGTACCTGATGAAAGTACATATTGGCAATAAGTTAGTCAGTCAGAAAATAAGCAAATTATAAACCTGTTTAGAGTTTAGGGTTGGGGGTAGACCTGTTAGTCGCTCAACCCTAAACTCTAAACCCTAAACTTATAAAATGAAACATTCTAAATACCTTGTTCTTTCAATTGTATTGCTCACTGTTTTTTCTTGTAAAAGTCAAAGGTATACCGCTGATAATCTTCCTTCCAGACAAGTCATCTTTGGCAGTAGTGGAGGATATACCGGTGCAACAACTTATTACATCGTTTTAGAAAATGGTCAGTTGTTCAAGCACAGTTCTCTAGAAGGTACTACCGTAGAACTTAAAAGGATTAAGAAAAAACAAGCAAGGAAAATATTTGCTGCAGTGGATGCCATTGATCTTGATGCAGTAGAAAGAGGACGAGCGGTCAATTATTCTCAGTTTATGGAAGTAAAAGATTCTACAGGTACAGAGCGATTTATTTGGGATCCTAAGGCAGGAATTGAAATGGATACAACGATAACGAATATGTACCAGGAATTTATTAAGAACTTAGATAAGAAGAAGAAAAAGAATTAATGGTCTATGGTCTATGGTCTATGGTCTATGGTCTATGGTCTATGGTCTATGGTC
>JBCBCD010000506.1:1078-5532 GCA_038530915.1 Bacteroidota bacterium | reverse complement strand
AGGTAAGGAACTTCCAAATGGGCCATTCTGACTACCGATGTAACAAAAGCCCAAAAGAAGTAGGAAGGGAATTGCAAACTTTACTATACGCATTTTGTTCTGTTGATTGTCTTTATTACAAACAATGATATTGCATACAACTTATGAAAAATCTATTGATTTTCATTACACTTCTTGGATTAATCGTGTCATGTTCTAGCGAAAAATCGCCAAATAAGCAAGGAAGTGAATTTCATACCACTCCACCATCGCTTTTGTACTTCAAAAATATACGCTCTACCTCATATACTCAGACAGAGCAAGCCAATACTCGGGTGGAATTGTATCAGTTGAAGAAACTTGATCTAAACCCGAATCGGCCTATCATCTATCCAATCATTGCTAACAATTGGCTTTCAGAAGAAGCATACCTATTGATAAAAACCAATGATTATGTCAATGGCTTCAAAGAAATTGCTATTGAGTGGGAAGAAAACAACGAGACTAAAAGTCTATCCATAGGTACGCCCAATTTTGAAAATCAATACCAATTCGGCTTGACCATCTACGAGCTTTTGAATAAAGGCGTAGATATCCGCACCAGGGATAAACTGGATAATGTGGCCAATTTATTTGACAATTATGGAGATAAGAGTGCATTTCAAACTACGATGAATGATTATTTGAAATTGGTGGAGAAGAAATGATTGGATAATATTAATGTTTAAAAGTTGAAGGGTTGAAGAGTTTAAAGCTGCTTTACCCCCTTCAACTTTTAAATATTGGTTTTAAGTTTTCTTTTCAACCAAAACCAACTTTGCTTTTTCTCGCTTAGAAATATCGCGATAGAACTTCCTAAATGCCTTGTAATCAGTAGCCGGAAGTGTTGCCGGTTTGAACTCGATTTCCCTATGTAAATAGACCTTCCCGCCTCTTTCTTCTATTTGGATGCTGTATTTAGCAAACTCACTCTCCAATTCATCCGAGGGATAAGGCATAGCTTCTATCTGATAGTTTTCAGGAAACTGCAATTCTATATCCAAAACTTCTTTGAAATTTCTATTGGTTACGATAGGGAATTTTCTCTCTTCCATCTTATCCGGAGCTCCACCATGAACGGAGACATCATTGATAGAGACAAAGAATCTTTTTCCCGATTTGGAAGCATAGCGCCTCACATTACCAGAATAATTGAGTGTTGCTTCAGGTCTGTTTTTTTCATAAGACATCTCAAGGCTGCTCAATTCTAGGTTGCTTAGAGAAGTAGTATTTAACAACCATTTCTTCTTTTCTTCTTCATCATAATTATCCGTGTATCTTCTGATGCGTTCGTGCAAACTTCCTTTGAAGGTAGATTCGTAGTTTACATCCGCCCAACCTTCTTCATTTACTACAACTTTGGCTTTGATGACTTCCAGGTTTTGTTCTGCTTTAGGAGAAGGAGTTCTAGTCACCACTCCTCCTTCTTCAGTAATCAGCAAAACACGTCGATTCCAATTGCTCGATCCTAAGTAATTGGGCGGGTAAGAAGTACTCGTACACTCCAGCCAGTAGTCTTCTTGAGGAACATGTAACACCACATGGTTGAATCTGGGATAAATGAAATCATCTTCTATTTGATAATCTATATTCCCTGAATAGATTAAAGCAGGGTGTGCTTCTATCCCAACTACTTTCAGAAGTGCTTTCATATAATTGCTCAAAGCCTTACAATCTCCATAACTGTTAGAAGCAACATAATTGGCATCAAAGGGCTGCCAACCTCCAATCCCTAATTGTACACTTACATAGCGGACTTTGGATTGCATGTATCGATATATCCGGTCAATTTTGTCCTGATCACTATAAACGTCCTTGACTAAAGCTTTCACCTCATTGACAACTTCAACAGGCAGTTGATCTTTTCCTTCAAACAATTGATACATGAATCCTCCAAAAGCTTCCCAACTTTCCATACTTCCTCTATATTCTTTAATCTTAAAATCTGCTGCTGAAATCATTACTTTTGGAAGTATGGCAAAGCTCGTAGGCTGGTAAGCTTCAGGAATAATCGGCTTCAGGTTTTTCACCGACCAGGTATAAAACTTTTTGCCTTTTTCCTCTATCACAGGTTCTAAATCAATATTTTTTGTTTTGATATTGAGTTCTTGTCCCTGAGGTAGAATAACCTGGTAAGAAGCAGACTCAACTCCTTGTCGATAGGATTGTATGTGCCAATCCGGGTAAAGTGCAAAAGAAATTCCTTTCAAATTTTGCTGGTATTCCCATTCTATAGTGTATGGGTATTCATCATGGCTAACTTCTACTACATACACTCTATTATCTTCGTACAAAGAAAATCCATTCACTGCTGAATAGTCCTTTATTTCACTCTTTTTGATGTTTCGAACAAAATTACCTTGTGCATCAAACAAGCGTACTTGGATATTCTTGATTTTTGTATCGGTGTCATAATAGATAACTAACTCATTGGCGTCACTATCTTCATTTAAGATACTCACAACCGACCTACTAGAGATGTGCCCTTCTGACAATGATTTTACTTCAAATATTTCTTCCGATAGACGTATAATTTCTTCAGCTCCTATTTTTAAATTGGGAGAAATATTGTGTACTGACCATTCAGGATGGTTTTTTTGAGCAGAAACTGTAAAATAAGCCAACAGCAAACCGCTCATTAATATGAGGTACTTCATAAAGTGATAATTATTTTTGTCCAACCACTTACTATTCTTCTTCGTAAGTCAATACAATTTGCTCTTCTTGCTTTTCAATAACATAGTCTACAAAGTTCTTCAGAGCTGCATAGGTCTCCGATTCGTAGCGTGTTTTTTTGAACTTAACATAACTTGACACCTGTAAGAAGCCATCTAATACCTTCACAGAGTAAGTAAATAAAGCATCTTGTCCTGGCAAAGCAATACTCATGTCCTCTGGTACTTGCTCCACAGTAAATCCTTCAGGTAATTGTAGCTTTAAAATGTAACGCTCAGAAATTGGGTAAGACATATCAACAGGATATAGCCTTTCTTTGGCCTTAAAGGGGTTTTCACTGAATGCTTTCATTAAAATAGGCGCCAAGTATACTTTATCACCAGCACTTACAGCCCCTTCAGGAAGGGTTAAACCACAATTAATTTTCAATGGCTTAGTAACCTCAACTAAGTTAGCAATTTCAACATTTTCGATTTCTGAATCCGGGAAAGCTTCAGCAAAAGCCTCTTTGGTCTGATCTTCACATTTAGAATAATCCAAACCAGATCTTTGGGCTACCGCACTATATCCTTTAAACATTTCTTTGATAACTCCTTTTAGTTCACCTTCCTCATTAATTGTAAAATCAGCCAGATAGACACTTGTTCCTTCAATGGGGTTGATATTGATCCATTGTGGTGACTTGGGATTTACCATCCAAGCGACTCCGTTTAAAGCATTTACTCTTGGCATTCCAATCGGACGATCCACATTTCCTGCATCTATAATGTATCCTTTGCCATTAACGACAGCATATGCCATAGTGTGGTTAAACTGAGACATGATTGGATACAATTCAAACATCTTGCCATGCCCTCTAGTGGAAACCATTAGTGGATAAGCTTCGATATTAAGTCGTTTTAATACAGCTAATACCATTAAATTTAATTCACCACTACTTGCTTTTTTTACCTTAAAACATTTATCTAATCCTTCACTACTTCCCTGGGAATAGCTGCCATCCCATTCGATACTCGTATTGATGTAATTGTAAACCACAGCAAGCTGTTGTAGTGGGTCAGTTATACCGTTTAACTTGTTTTCAATTTCTTTATACAAAGCATTACTGTATCTAGCTGTTTTTATCTGTGTGCCTATATAATTAGCTTCCATTACAGCTTCGGCCGTAGCTTTCCAATCCTTTAATACAGGCTTGTATACCTGGTTAAACTCCGTCCCACTTAGTTGAAACCTTACTCTAGCTAAATAATCATCCATAGTTGTGATATAAGCTTCTTCTTTCATGGCAGGTACATCCTTCTTTACAATGTGGTATTCAAGAACATCTTCAGAAAGGGTACCGTTAGCCGATCGGGTACCAATACCAGTACTTTGATCATACCTGTAGTTATAATTTCGTTTTTCCCAACTACTTTCATCAATATCAAAGTTGCCTTGTGCCAACCTTACGTATTGGTATAATTTCGGAATTCCTAAGTTGTATTCACTCCATACGGTCGGGATATCATGTTGAAAATACCATTCGGGTAAGGTAAATACTCCTTTTGAGTGTAACTTATAGGTGTATTCAATAACGCTCCCCTCTTGAATGTTAGGAAAAGTAAAATTGGTCTTTTTCCAATTTTCATTCACTTTTTCTTCAAAAAAATCTTTATTGCTCAGTTTAAATTTTGATCCATCAGGATTATGAATAATGGCTTTTAGATTGGAGATGCTTTCTGTAGCATCACCAACGTAATAAGAAATACTGATATCACCAT
>JBCBCD010000506.1:0-1068 GCA_038530915.1 Bacteroidota bacterium | reverse complement strand
ATCACCATAATCAAATCCAGCCTTCTTTAAAATTTTAATTCGTCTGTGTTTTTCAAGGATAATGCCATGATCATTTCCAGCAAAATCAAAGTTTAAGTCTCCTTTATCATGTAAAATAACTGCTGAAGCAGAGCTATCTTTTGGATAGATAGTCATAGCCAGCTCCTCTTTACTTACTTTTCCAAACTTAATATTGGATTCTTGTGCAGATAATACAACAACGCTAAACAAGAATAAAAGCGGGATTAGTAATTTTGAATAGTACATGAATGTTTGTTGGTTTATAGTTTATAATTTAGTGCATACGATGCTCAGCTCAATCTGTGGATAGGACGATTGAGATTAAAACGACAATTTCTATTGGGTGAGATGGATGTAATTTTCTCTGTTACAACACTATATCGGTATTCATATTATTGGGGTTTTTAATTTATTAATAAAAATAAGTCAATTTACCTGGTTTGTCAATACACCTTAGTATATATATAGATGCATTTAAGGTTCTTTTGGTGTTTACGACCAGAATGTTTTCATTATTAAAACGAAAGTAATTGAATAAGTAACGCATCAACAGGTAAATAACCTTAGCTTTTCTAAACTTAATATACGAAAAAGGAAAGTAAGCGTTGCAATAACCGCACTAATTAACAGAAATAGGCCAATTTACATTTATCTATTTTTATTAATTCGAATAAAAGTTTACTTAGACTCAAAAATACCTTTGACACTATTCGGTATTTCCAGATCAAATTTACTATTAGGATCTACTTCAACGGCTAAGTGTTGTTGAACAATAGGAACTACTCCAGCCCATATCGGAAGTTCATAATCAGCCTTTTCGTCACCGGGATCACCGGTTCTAATTTTGGCTGAGCCTTCCTCTATTTTAAATTTTATAACGTGAGTAGCTTTTAATTCTTTGTCATTAGGTAGACGAGCTTCATCCCACCTTCCTTTCAATATTTGTTCTGTAACGATTTGAAGTGCCTCCATTTTTTCTTCCTTATCTTCTATTAATTCTCCCTTTCCGAATAAGACTACAGAACGATAATTCATAGAATGATTGAA
>JBCBCD010000505.1:0-5541 GCA_038530915.1 Bacteroidota bacterium | reverse complement strand
TAGTTTCATTTCTCTCTACTTTACTAAGTGTTGACTGATCAAAATCAATTTCAGCTGCAATCATTCGTAGTGACAAATGATTTTCTATCCTTAGCCGCCTGATCATTTCACCAAAAGTCTCTGAATTCATAATTGGAAAATATTTTTTAGAATATTTTTTCCAAAATACTTAATAAATACTTATCTATCAAATCAATTAATCAGTCTTCTACTATTCCTATATTTCATTCAGCAGCATCGCAAGGTATTTTTCACCTTCAACATTAGAAGGCCTATAAAAAAAAGTATCCACAATTTTTCCATCAGGGTCAATTAATACATAATGAGGTATGCCTACATAAAAGGAATTGAGATAAACAAGTTTCATAAATTCATCTTCAATCTCATCCTTTTCGGGATAACCTTGAGTGGGAGCAATCAACTGGGGGTTTGTTAGTTTTTTATCAGCTATCATTTCTTTCCACTTCTCTTTCGCTTCCATTTTATCGATGCTAATGCCTATAAACTCAACTTCATCATTCTTAAATCTTTCTTCTAATTTCTTTAAATACGGGAATTCTTTGATGCACCATGTACACCAGGTAGCCCAAAAATCTATGTACACATATTTGCCTCTGAAATCTTCCAAAGAAACCAATTGTCCATTGTTATCTTCATAGGTAAATTTAGCCAACTTCCCTTCTGCTTCATGGTGTTTGTTGTATACATTAAAAATGGTATGTCCAATGCTGTCTGTTGGCTGTTTGTCATTGATGAATGTCTCAACGGCTTTTGCTTTTTCAAAATCACCTATTCCTAGTTGTAATTCAGATACAAGTGGAACTACTAATCTATCAAGGAAATAAGTTTTAAAAATAGGGTGTTGGATTTGATTGTAGTAAGCACTTAATTCAGACTCCTTGATGTGGTTCTGTGAAATGAGAATTTTTGCTAATACAGAAATATAATTTTTACTCCTATTCAATCTATAAACATCCTCTGTATTAATCTCCTTTGCCCATTCTAATTCTTTGGCTAAGGGAATTTCTAAACCTGAATGAGTTTCCCAGTAATTTTGGTTACTTAATAAACGATCAGCAAATCCATATTCAAGTTCTGCTAGTTCATGCTGTATAAATTGAGATTGATCATTTAAAGAGAGCACTTTTTGTTTCAACTTTTCGAAGTATTGATCTCGATAATAGACCATAATTTCACCAGTCTGTTTGGTTTCATAGAAGTTGGAAAACCAATAGAATTCAGAAGAATATTTACTTTTCAGATAATTGTTGCGCTCTGCTGCTGGTCCAGTAATTTGTACATCATCTTTACTTAATGTGATCTCAAGGCTATCCCCGGGCTCCATATATAAATGAGCTGTTTTTTTACCATATAGCAAGTCAAAATACCCTTCTTCAATACCATCTAGTTGTATGTCAAATTCATGATTAGTAGATACATTTAAAGTACTCAACGTATCACCGTAATGGTTGAGAAGGAAAATAGCCTCTACATTGCTGTCTTGGATTTCCCCTTCAATGCTAATAATTGATGATGTTTTATCTGTTGTGTTGGCACATTGGAAAGAAATTATTGCCAACAAAAGGATTAATAACTTACTTATAGGCTTCATAATAATTGGAATATTTTAAAATGATTAAACTGTTTGCCCAATAGTATTAGATAGTCTACCATTGAAATGGAGGCCTAGTAATACCATGAGAAAATCACCATAATTGATTTTCACGACTTAATTCCTCTATAAGTTTTTGTTTATAAGTAGTTTGTAAGAACGGCCACAAGACTAGCTTCTTTTACAAATATGGCCGTGTGACGAAACATAAGTAATCTCAAATTTTCGGTTTTATGACAACCTGATGTTTTTTAATGGCAACTTAAAAAAACCATCTAAAAATCTAATTATCAACTTTTTATTTTAGTCTTTCCTTTTTGCCTTGATGCAAAAACGAAACCAAAAAAATCAAGGCTGTATTTCTTTTACCTAAAAATGAGCTCTGCTCTACACTCGCATTTAGAGCCGCTCCTTTGTCGCTTGCTAAATGCTCTTTTTAGCTCTCCCACAATCCCATTTTTTTAACGGCAAAACAAATAATGCCATTTAATTCATAAGTGATTATCAAGCCTTTATAAAAACCATAGCTTTTGCTCTTTCTTTCAAAATTTGGAATGTCTCATGTTTGATCTATTTATGTAATGAAAAAGAAGTAGAAATTATTTTGACCTGCATGATATTTTAAAACTTCAGACAACGTCATTTTATCCAACCTACCGATTTTCGCCACTCATTATATTGCTTTTTCCTTTTTTCAAAATCAGCAGGTGGACTTTGATTTTCATTTTGCGTCCTTTTCCTTATGATCTCAGTTTGTTCCTCCAAAGTATTGAGATCAACAGCCTTCCTTCTTTGGTTTACTTTATGTAAATCATCATAAGGTTGAGGATTTAATACGCCGTTTTTATCCCAATCAAATTGTGTCCCGTAAAGTTGTGGTTTTCCTTCAAATACAGCTATTCGATCTGTCAGATAAGCTAAATGGATGGGTTGGGCTTCATTTTGTAAGACCGCTTGTTCTAATTGTTGAGCACATTTCCTCATGAATTCTGGTTGACCAATGGCATGTTGTATGATCATCCATGCGGCTTCACTGGCGGCTGTACCTACTTTATCAATGGTGGGATAACCAATTTGATCAATGATTTCATCCAATGTCATAGCATTTTGATCATGCAATGCATTCATTTCTTCATTGTAGCCTTCTCCCAATTGTCCATTCTGGATTAGTCTGTCTCGTAGTTCAAGATCAGCATTTTTGAGTGCGATTATTTTATCCGCAATAGTTTGGAACTTCATCTTACTTCTTTAATTGTTGCAAACGCGTACTAGCGTTTTGGTTGCTTGCATCCAACTCTAATGCTTTTTCAAAACTTACTATTGCATTTTTTTTGTCCCCTAAAAATAGATAAGCTTCAGCTAAACTATCATATAGATTAGAGGAATTTGGATACAGTTTTGTTGCAAATAAAAAGACATCAATTCCCTGCTTTGAAGTCTTCGGGTTAAAAACGAGCTGTAATCCAATCCCGTTTAGAGCACCTTCCGGTATTTCCAAAGAAGGGTGTTTCTTCATAGTGGCTTCGTACAAAGTAAGTAGATCTTCATAATTCTGAGCCCTTGCCAAATCATTAAAATCCCTAACGTTAAAAGCTCTTTTTTCAGCTTGCTTGCTGGTTTTTGAAATTAACCCTTTAGTTGCGCCATTTTGAATGGGATCATTCTCCATAAATTTCAATGCATCTGCTTCTTTTTTCAAAAAGGCATTTAAAAAATTGAGCGTGTAGTTGGATACCCATTTATAGGATTCCATGATTTCCGCATCACTTTTATCTTGTCTGGGATCCCTATTTTGGAAAAGTACGCCCATTGAACTGAAATACAAATGGGTAAGCTTATTGAATTTTAGTTTATAGACCTGGCTTCTCGTCAATTTGTCATATAAATCAAAAGTACTGTTTATATCAGCATCCATTTTATCTTCTTTGAGTACATTGTCAGGGATATTTTTCTGCGCCATGTGTATATAGGGAACGTCAATTCTATCCAGATTGAAGTAAGGCGATTTTTCCAATAAGCCATATCGATACCTTTCTGTACCATCCAGACTGACAATGGCTTTGATGTTTTCATTTCTCATTTGCAAAATCATATTGGATAAACCACCAAAGCTAAAGGCGATGATCGCCATATTCTCCCGATCAGCAATGGGTACTTTTTTGACTTCGGCTATTAAAAACTCAGTATCTTTGGCCTGATTATCTATTCCTCTTGCCGGATTATTAAACCGGCGATATTCTGAGCCTTTGCTCGGGCTGGAAATAACCACGTATCCATGACTTGCTAAATATTCACAAAGCGCAAAATTTTCAACGGAAGATGCATGTAGACTAGGGGTATAAATAAGTGTTGGAAATTTACCTTGTGCAAAATCAACATCAAAAAAGGCTTGGGTTTCTTCCTTGAGATGAGCTTGATTCTCAGGTGTATTGTAGTAATAAAACCAATTTAGTAACTGCTCATTCGGAAGGTATTCCCACTCTTCTTCTTCTTTCAAAACTTCAAAATAATTCAATATGCTTAATGGCTTAATATTGGTTGTATTTTGACTAGAAGGATACCAAATGCTTACAGAAATAGGTCTTGCTATTTTTTGATTGGTATAGTCATTGATTCTTGTGTATGTCCGGGTCTCATCAGAAGTAGTGTAATGCTGAAATCCTACTTTGTATTTTCCATGAGTTAAATCAATCTGTTCCAAAGAAGTTTGTCCAAAAGATAATTGTAGCTGAAAAAATAATACAGTCAATGCGAGTAATCTAATCATCCTAATTTTATTGATCATATGTTTGAAAGTAATGTTTTGTCAAATCAATGTCCATTAATAGGATGGTTAAAATTTAAATATCCCCTATTCATGTGTTTAGGTGTTTAGTTATTGCACACTTAAGCCTACGGCCACGTGCAAGGAATAATTTCACTTCACCGAAGGTGTAAGTGCGCAAACTCTAAACACCTAAACTTCTAAACTATTCCTGCGACTTACCCAAAACGAGATATTCATTCAATAAAGGCAAAGAAAGATATCCCCCCATTTGACTATTTGTCAATACTACGTATCCCAACCCACTTTCATCATAGATAACCAAATTGCTAATGAATCCTCTTCCTGTACTGCCACTATGCCCATAAGTAATTCCCGCAGAAGTATTTTCTATCCTTACTCCTAATCCCCATTGTGTACCGTCTGGTCTTTCAGATTGTACTTTTAGAAACTCATCATAGGTTTCTTTTTTTAGTCCTTTTCTTTGATGGAGTGCAATTGCAAACTTTGCCAACGCTTCACTTGTCGTCTGTAAAGTATAGGCGACCATGGTTCTTTTTGCCATGAAAATATCACTTGGCACATATTTTTTGTGTCCATGAGCGCCATATTTTGCAACTTCATCATTACCCTTGAAATGCATATCGGTGATCTGCAAAGGCTCCAGAACCTCATCTTGCAAAATGCTTTCTATACTTTTTGAAGTGATTACCTCTATGACACTTTTTAGATACTCAAATGCTTTGCCTGAATAACCAAACTTTGTACCTGGTGCAAACTTCAGCTTAAATTTCCCGTTTTTATCCCTTCTGGGCCAGTTGGCCATACCGGATTGATGACTGAGGACATGACGGGGAGTCATGGTTTTGTATCGCTCATCGTCAATTTCGTCTGAAGGTAAGTATTCGTAGAGTGGTTTATCCAAGTTAATTTCTCCTCTTTCATATAAGCGCATCACTGCAAAAGCAAAAACAATTTTGGTGACAGAGCCTGCTTCAAATAGTGTTTTCTCACTTACCGCTTGTTGAGTATTTGAATTGGTAACACCATAAATTTGATGGTAGACGATTTTATTATCCTTAATTAGGCTAAGCGTGGCTCCCGGGATTTCAAAAAAATCAAGTCTTTCTAACATAAAGTCATCAATGGCTTTGGCGTTGACTTT
>JBCBCD010000504.1:0-5551 GCA_038530915.1 Bacteroidota bacterium | reverse complement strand
AACACCAATTATATTTCTTATTATGAGAATAATAAATATGTAATCTTGTTGTTGCTAAGGCAGCGCCTAACCAATAAAAGTTTGCATGTAAGTAGACCTCAAAGCAGGCAGCAGAGGAATCAAATGGTCTAAAACGTGTAGCAGTTAAGACATGCTTTTAAAATCCTCGCTGTAGGCTTCTGATTTTTTCCATGAAGCCAGGGCGTCTTCTTCGGGATACTTCGATCTGTTTGGTATCTTCCATGATCAAATATCCACCATCACCTCTTACAAACTTTTTGACAAAGTTCAAATTGATGACATGACGCTTGTGAACGCGATAGAAGTTAAAAGGTTTGAGTAGGTCTTCGTAGGATTTGATTGTCTTGGAGGCCGTTATTCTCTGGCCATCCTTCATGTATATGTGTGTGTAGTTATCTTCGGCTTCAAACCTAACGATATCATCAATAGAAATGAAATAAATTCCATCTAGTGCTGATATTGTCATCTTGTGAAAAGCATTTTTTTGGTTGTAGTGGTCATTAAAAACAGCCATTCGTTCATTCATGAACTTTGCTTTCCTTGATGTCACCCTTTCTACTGCTCCTTTGAGCTTGTCGGGATGAATAGGTTTTAAAACATAACCTAAAGAACTGTATTCAAACGCTTGTACAGCGTAATTATCATATGCAGTAACAAAAATAGTTTCAAATTCAATCCCCTCTAAATCATTCAGCCAGTCAAAAATTACACCATCTGGAAGACTTATATCTAAGAATGCTACATCTGGTGCCTCATCTAAACGTGCCATTAAAGCGGTAGCGGATTGTAAACTGTCAGCATCTCCAACTACTTCTATATCTTCACAATGCTGATTCAATAAATTCTTTAAATTGTTAAGGCTATTGATCTCGTCTTCTACAATAATGGCTTTGGTCACGTCTTTCCGTTTATCGCTAAATTAATTGATTACTTCCACAATATAAATTAAATCCATCACAACCTCCTAAAATTACCGTAAAAAAGGTATCTGCTTATAATTAAATATTTTGGAAGATATCTACTAATCTAAGTTTTATGTTATCAAACAATTTTATATTACGATAATTATCAATTTCTGTTCCAATTTATCTCTCAATTTTAAAAAAAACTTCTATTTAATTAATTTTACTCATGTCTTTTTATGTACATCCTTAATAAATGAAACGAAACCGGACTAAAGAAAAGATCCATGAAATCATATTCGAAGCCGATACACTAGCAGGAAAGGTATTCGATATTGGTTTGTTAATAGCAATTATTGCCAGTATTCTGGTAGTAATCCTGGAAAGTGTCAATTCTATAAATGAGCAATACAACAACCTTTTTAATATACTGGAATGGGCCTTTACCATTATTTTCACCATTGAATATATATTAAGGCTTTACTGTGTATATCGCCCTTTAAAGTATGCCCGTAGCTTTTATGGCATCATCGATTTAATATCCATAATGCCAGCTTACCTTTCTGTCTTCTTTGCCGGCTCTCAATACTTCATCATAATCCGAGGACTGAGGTTGATGCGGATTTTTAGGATTTTGAAATTGGGTCATTTTACCAATGAAGGGAGAATGCTCATTAGAGCCATGGAGTCCAGCAGGGTCAAAATCACCATATTTCTAATATTTATTGCCGTTTTAGTTACGATCATTGGAGCTATTATGTACTTGGTGGAAGGAGGACAAAATGATGATTTTACCAGCATCCCCAAAAGCATCTATTGGGCTATTGTAACACTTACCACTGTAGGATATGGTGATATCACTCCGCAAACCAATATTGGTCAGTTTTTTTCTGCTTTAGTTATGATAATAGGTTATGCCGTATTAGCAGTACCTACCGGAATAGTTTCAGCAGAAATCATCAATGAAGCGAGTAAAAAAACGAATACCCAGAGCTGTCGATTCTGTGGATCTGAAGAACATGACAACGATGCCATTCATTGTAAATATTGCGGAGAAAAGTTGAATGAATAGTTGTTGGTTGTTGGTTGTTGGTTGTTGGTTAAACTAAAAACCAGCGACTAAAAACGATATCAAACATCCTTCATACTAGGAATCTTAATCGTTGCAAATAATCTTTTGATGCTGTACTTTCCACTTCCATGTGCCCATAAAATCAATAAGCCACCAATAATGGCCAGGTTGCGGATGAAGTCAACCAGGTTCTCTCGCCTTGTTAATAAATCATCACCTTGGTTCCAGAAATTGTAAGTAATAAAGGTCGCAGGAACAAAGTATAGTAGCAAAATAATAGCCCCCAACCTACTTCTATAGCCCACTATTAGCAAAGTGCTGGCAAGAATGAGAAGAAATATGGTTGCAAAAATCCAGAAGTCCGGTTGCCAGGAGATACCTATTTCAGTAAGTGCATTCTTTGTTTCGTTCCAATCCAACATCCCGTTGTAAGATTCAAATAAAAAAAGAATAGCGATTAAGACTCGTCCGGCGAAAGCAGCAATATCCTTCATACTTGTTTTGGCTTTACCTTCCAAATATAGACTATCTCTCGCATTTTTTTATGGCTTTCGCTACATTCTGCCCATCCATTGCAGCTGAGATAATCCCTCCAGCATATCCCGCTCCTTCTCCACATGGATAAAGTCCTTTGATCTGAGGATGTTCTAAAGTTGTTCTGTCTCTGGGAACTCTTATAGGTGAACTCGTACGGCTTTCTGTACCAACAACAACTGCATCATTGGTGTAATAGCCTTTCATTTTTCGGCCAAAATCCAGAATCCCTTTTCTCAATTTTCTATAAATAAAAGCAGGTAACAGTTCATGCAAGGGAGCAGATATATGTCCGGGTATATAGGATGTTTTTGGAATTTCTTTTGAGAGCTTTCCTTCAACAAAATCTACTAACCTTTGTGCAGGAGCTTTTTGACTTCCATCGCCAAAAGAAAACATTCTAGTCTCCACTTCTTTCTGTAGTTCTAAGCCTGCAAAAACACCTCTATACCCATTGTTTTTTAAGTCTTCAAGCTCAATAGCTACTACTGTTCCGGAATTGGCAAAGGCAGAATCTCTCCTGGACATCGACATGCCATTAACGACGATTTCACCTGGACTGGTAGCAGCCGGTACAATTAATCCTCCGGGACACATACAAAAAGAAAATACCCCTCTCCCATTCACCTGAGTAGTCAGTTTGTAACTGGCAGCAGGCAAGCCTTCTTCTCTGTCTTTCTGATTGTATTGAATGTGATCAATTAAAGATTGAGGGTGCTCAATACGAACGCCTAGAGCAAACGGTTTGGCTTCTATTAATACTTTGTTTTTTTCCAACATTTGGTAGACATCTCGAGCAGAATGACCAGTTGCTAAGATGACCTTATTCACTTTTAATCTTTTCTCTTGGTTGATAATTACCCCAATTAATTGGTTATCCTCAATAATTAAGTCAGTTACATAATGGCCAAAGTGAATTTCTCCACCAAACTTTAAGATCGTTTCTCTAATTGCTTCTACTACTTTGGGTAATTTATTAGAACCAATATGAGGATGCGCATCAATAAGAATGTCATCTTTAGCACCATGCTCGTGTAGTAAATTCAGTGTTTTTTGAATACTCCCTCTTTTATGAGAACGAGTATATAGTTTTCCATCAGAATAAGTCCCTGCTCCTCCTTCTCCAAAACAATAGTTAGAATGTGGATTAACTTCGCCAAATTGCTGTATAGCCCTTAAATCTCTTCTTCTTGCACGTACATCTTTGCCTCTTTCTAAAATAATTGGTTTGTATCCATATTCAATTAGATCTAAAGCAGCAAAATAGCCAGCAGGGCCAGCACCTACAATGTGTACAGCTTCCGCATTAGATACATTTTTATAGGTATCGATAAGACGTTCAGGTGCCATGTATTTTTCCCCAATGTAAGCAGCCACCTTAACTCTATAGACTGCTTGAAAACCTCGGGCATCTATAGATCGTCTTAGAACCTGAATGTGATTAATTTCACTTTCAGAAATCCTTAATTTCTTGGAGACAAGCTTACTGATCACTGCTTCATCTCCCTGTTCTTTTGGCAAAAGTTTTAACTCTAGCTCTTTTATCATTCTCGACTATTGTTTTCTTTAACTTTCTTTGAGAAAACTCCTGTGTTTACTTCTTTGAAATCTTCTGGCAAATAAATTATAATTTGGATTATATCTGATGCCTCACCTTTAGCCGTTTTTATTATTCTTCTTTGTTCGGGTTTATTGCTTAAAATACCTTTTAAGCCTTCTCGCTCTATTTTCAGTGCATACCTCTCGTTTTCTATAAAAAACTTAAGTATGGGTTCTGATCCATTGGTCATAGTCACTTTAGTTTCAACCATAATATTTCGTGCTGGCCAGGCCTTCACTTCCCATTTGTAGGTATCATCTAAATTCCAAAGTTGGATAGAAAGATCTTCTAATGAATCAATCTTAATCACCTGATGTAAAGTTTCTGCCAACTGGGCTTTAATTCCTGTTAAGCCAAAAAAGCATAACAAAATAGATAAGTAAAGAGATTTCATGTTTGTCGTCTTAATATGAAGTTTAAAGGTGTAATGGTTTTATTCCTTTTAAAACTTTACACCTTTAAACCTTTAAACTTATTTTATCGCGTTTCTTATTTTCAATAATCTTTCCAAAAGTGGCTCCAGTTTTTCCAAAGGCAACATATTGGCAGCATCTGATTTGGCTTCTTGTGGACGCGGATGGGTTTCCATAAACAAACCATCGACTCCTACTGCTATTCCTGCTCTGGCAATCGTCTCAATTAATGCTGGTTTTCCACCTGTCACTCCAATTGCCTGATTGGGTTGTTGCAACGAATGCGTACAATCCAGGACTACGGGTTGACCAAATGATTGCATGACAGGTATCCCTCTAAAGTCAACTACTAAATCCTGATAACCAAAAGTCACTCCCCTTTCGGTCAACATTACTTTCTCACTTCCCGAATCTATCACTTTATTTCTCGCATGAACCATAGCTTCAGCACTCATAAACTGTCCTTTCTTAATGTTTACTACTTTTCCAGTGTTAGCAGCAGCTATAATAAGATTGGTCTGTCTACAAAGAAAAGCCGGAATTTGCAATACATCGACATAGTCTGCAGCCATAGCTGCTTCTTCATCAGCATGTATATCAGTAGTAGTAGGCACATCAAAATGTTGCCCTACTTCTTTTAGAATATTCAAGGCTTTTTCGTCGCCAATGCCAGTAAAAGAATCAATACGGGATCTATTAGCTTTTCTATAAGACCCTTTAAAAATATAAGGTATTTGTAGTCGATCACAAATTTTACTGACTTGTTCTGCAATTTCAAAGGCAATATCGCGTCCTTCAATAGCACAAGGGCCTGCAATCAGGAAAAAATTGCCTGAGTCCAGATGTTTAAGTTTAGGAATTTGATTTAATATCATGGCCTTTAATCCTTTTTTTATCAAAATTAAACGATGTAATTTGGGCGGCTAAATTACGATTTAAAAATAGTTAGCTGAATTGATAAGAATACCATTCTAATTTTACTAGTATCAATAGTCATATATACATATTT
>JBCBCD010000503.1:0-5559 GCA_038530915.1 Bacteroidota bacterium | reverse complement strand
GTTTTTTCCTTTTCTCCATTGGAAGTTCGATATCGCCGGTACCATCTTCAAAATCCACTACTTCAGAAACTTCTTCTTCCTCTAAGAAATTAACACTTGATCCCTCGAGTTCCAGAGGCTTTTCACCACTTGCATTCATTTCCAAAACAACCTTTACTCGCTCCAGGCTTAAAACCAATATTTTACTTCTACTATTCTCTTGAGGAATTATATAATAGAACAACTTTTTGAAGATATCAGTTTTAATCAGCGTAGCAGTTGATACCTGAGTGTATAATTTATCTGCATTTTCTGGAAAAGCTTCTAAGGCATCCAGATAGGTATCCAATTCGTAATTCAAACAGCACTTCAATCGACCACATTGACCAGAGAGTTTAGCTTGGTTAATGGCTAAGTTTTGATACCTGGCTGCAGCAGTAGAAACTGATTTAAAATCAGTCAGCCATGTTGAACAACACAGCTCTCTTCCACAGGAACCAATGCCACCAATGCGAGCGGATTCTTGGCGTGCACCTATTTGACGCATTTCGATCTTTACCCTGAATTCCTTTGCATAATGGCGGATTAACTCCCTAAAGTCAACACGTCCATCTGCTGTGTAGTAAAAAGTAGCTTTTCTTTTGTCGGCCTGATATTCAACATCTCCAATCTTCATTTCCAATCCCAATGTACGCGCGATTACTCGGGCACGTATCATGGTGCGTTTTTCAAGGCTTCTCGCTTCTAATAATCGTTCAACATCTCGATCATTGGCACGTCTAACAACTCCATTGATGACATCATCCTCATTTACTTTCTTCTTTTTCATTTGCAACCTCACCAATTCACCTGATAAAGCTATTGTACCCAGGTCAAATCCATTACCGGTTTCTACAACTACATCATCACCTGTAAAAGCTCTAACGTGTTCTTGCAATCTATAAAAGCCTTTTCTGGCTCCATTCTTAAAACTAACTTCGACTATATCAAATGGATCTGTATCAACAATGTCCATGCTAGACAACCAATCAAATGTATTTAGTCTATTACATCCACCTGTAGCACATCCTCCATTGCTTTTGCATCCTTTCGGACTATCGTCTGTCGTACAAACTGTACATCCTGCGCATCCCATAATTGAATTTTTTTTCTCTATTCATACAATTAAGTCTTTCAAAAATGAAAAACTTATGATTTATAATTAATCGCCCATAAAAGGCGTGATCTATTAATATAAATAAGCGTGCTTATACGCTGTTTTTTTCTTAAAAATCTGATTCAGTTTTATTGAAGTATTCAAAAACAAAATTTTAGGGTTTGCATTTCTTTCTACTGCATAGATGGTATCGTCTATCAACGCAGCAATTGCTTCAACCTGATCAAACTCTAATACTTTTAACATTCGTTCTGCCGTTTGGAGTTCTTCATCATCCAGCCTGGCATATTCTACTTCATTCGTCATTTTTAGCATTAAAAAAGACCTGAAAAAGTGCAAAGCATAATTCAAGAAATGTTTTTGATTTTCTCTTCCAAGACCAGCTACAGCATTCGACCAATTGACCAATTCTACAGAATTGCCTTTATAACATTTGCGCATCCATTCCAAAAAGCGCTTTGCATGCTCATTTACTCTGGATTGTAATAACTGTAAGGCTTCATTGTAGTTGCCATTGGCTAATCTTGCTATTGTCGCTGCCTGACCTCCTTTATCTGGGAAATGTTTGTGGATAGCTGCTTCAATTTCTTGATCTTGCAGTGGACTTAAAGTCACAATTTGACACCTTGATAGAATGGTATTCAGGATGAGTTCCTGGCGTTCTGCGACTAGAATGAAGTGTGTATTCTCTGGCGGTTCTTCGATTAATTTCAATAACCTATTCCCTTCCTTGCCTAAGTATTCGGGCAACCAAATCAACATTATTTTGCGAGCTCCTTCATACGTTTTGAGGTTGAGTTTCCTCATTATCCTTACACACTCTTCTTTATTGATATTTCCTTGTTTGTTTTCCGCACCAATGCTTTGAAGCCATTGGTTGATGTTCATATAAGGATTATCCAATAAGGCTTCTCGCCATTGGTTCAGATAAGTATCGCTGGTTGCATTGGTTCCAACTACTGGAAAAGCAAAATGAAAATCTGGATGGATGAGCTTTGAACTTTTTATACAATTGGTACACTTGCCACATCTTTCTTGATCTGCATTTTTACAAAGCAAATATTGAGCAAGAGCAACCGCTAAGGCTAGTTTACCACAACCTTCGGGCCCCAAAAGTAAGAGAGAATGAGGTAGCCTGGAATGTTTTACCATTTCCACCAAGGCGCTCTTTTTATCGTGTTGTCCAATTACTTGTTTAAATAACATCTGCATTCCATTTAAGAATGTGATACGTGCAGATGGAAAGTGTGCGGTAAGAAAATTACAACTGGCTAATTATTTTATCATCAAAAGGACTTACTGAGGAAGAATAAAAATCAATAATATTTCCGGATTCATCAATCAAAAACTTATTAAAGTTCCAACTCAATTCAAAATCATCTAGTCCGTTGAGTTCCTTTTGAGTTAACCACTTGTATAAAGGAGTAATGTCGCTCCCTTTTATCGTTTGCTTGCTAGCTAATGGAAAACTTACCCCATATCTAAGTTCACAAAATTCTTTTATTTCCTTGTCTGACCCTGGTTCTTGTCCACCAAAATCGTTGCTAGGTACTCCAATTACCACCAATTTATCTTGAAAAGTTGAATATAACTCTTGAAGTTGTTGGTACTGGGGGGTAAATCCGCATTCAGATGCGACATTAACAACTAATATCTTTTTACCACGATAATCAGCAAAATCGATCAAATCGTTCCCTTCTAATTGCTTTATTTTAAACTGATGTATCGTAGACACGCTTTCCTCTTATTAATTTATTTCAATTTAAATAAGTGGTTGATCTTGTCTATACCTCATTACAAGGCTCTTTTTCGCCTCAAATTCGTTAAAAAAGCCTCACCGTAGCTAAGGCTATGATTGCGTTTTTTGACTTGCTGATGCAAAAAATTGCTCTGAAATGAACTTATACATAACATCAATCACTTACTTGAAAACAAATATAGCGATTTTTAAATACAAATTCTGAAGTTATTATTGAAGCTACCGGACTTCGAACTTGTTTAAACTTCTTCATATAACATTCAAGATCAAACCTTAGGTGTAATTTTTTGTTTCGAAATAAAAAACACAGAAATGAGAATTTCAGCCTTTCGAACTGCCCATTTTAATGCTGCTCATCGTCTGCATAATCCAAAGTGGTCTGACGAAAAAAATAAGGCCGTATTCGGTCTATGTAATAATGCGCATTATCATGGTCACAATTATGAACTAGAGGTAAAGGTAAGTGGAGAAGTTGATTCTGAAACCGGTTACTTAATAGATTTGAAGATCCTAAAAGATATCATCAAAGAACAAATAGAAAAGAGGTTTGATCATAAAAACCTAAATCTTGAAACAGAAGAGTTTGCTAACCTAAATCCAACAGCTGAAAACATTTGCTATGTGATTTGGAACATCCTAAGAGAGCATTTGGATAAGAAATACGATGTGGCAGTAAGACTTTATGAAACGCCACGTAATTATGTAGAGTATCCTGCTTAGTTTGGTTGAAGGTCTAAAGTCGAAGGTCTAAGCTAAAGTAGAATTAAACTTTAGACCTTCGACCTACAAAATCAGGGTCGATAAGAATACTTCGTAAACCTTGAAGTCTTTAATATTTCATTTCTTCTATCCATATAAGTCACCAGGTAAATACCCTGTGGTAGTTCAGAGATGTCATATTCTGCACCATTATAGACCTGGAAAGTTTTAATAGGCATACCCAGAGTGTTGTACACTGTAATTCTCTCTATAGACTGTGTCTCGGTTAACCTAAAGGAATGAGTTACCGGATTAGGATATAAATACAGAGCGCGCAACTCTGCTTCGTCCACTGTTGAAGTGGTACTACTTGTTATTGTAGTACTCATATTCACAGCTGTCAACATAGAATCTCTATTCTCATTGGAAAACAACTGTAGTTGAAAACTTCCGCTTCCTTCTTGTCCATTTGGAAGTACATAGATGATTAAATCCATGGTATCACCCGGAGGAATAATAGCAGGATTCATCAAATCAAGATCTTCATCCCAATTGGTACTAACGAAAGGCAGGTAACAAGCAACATTGTCACACACTTGGGTTTCCCAAGCCTCAGGACTTTCCATAATCATTCTTACCCAAATCAACTCCAAGGTATCACTTGAGATATTGGTAATGGTAGTAGTTAATGCCTGGTCCAGTGCCTTTGAGTTTAAGTCATTAACCACAAAGTCTTGCTCAACAGGGTTGGGGGACAAAGTGAACAGGCTATCCTGAGCACTTATCGTTGAGGTTAGAAAAAAAGAAAGTAAAATAAATAGTAGATTTTGCTTCATGGGTTATTGTTATTGAGTAAAGTTGAAATCTATCTCCAAATATACATAAGTCTTCATTTCAATCCCATCTTCCAAGAATTCAGACAAATGTAAGAATTCGTGTAATCATATTGAATCATTTTTTTTTGATCTTTAAAATAGACATACGAATTCATTTGCAATAAAATAAATATTAGAGAAGCTGTCAATCGTTGCGATTTAGTTTAATCAATAATTAACGCAAAATAGACGACATTTAAATGTTGTCATCTCTCTTAACAATTCCCTAAAGCCTCTGAAGCTGTCAAGATTTTGACAATGTGTAAAGGATATAGCTATTAGATTTGACTGACTCTTTTATGACAAACGTTAAAGTACTCATTTCAGCATAAACCACGATTTACCATGCACATCGCAATTATTGGAAATGGGATAAGTGGAATAACAGCAGCTCGTTTTATTAGAAAAATGAGCGATCATAAGATCACTGTCATTTCTGCAGAATCCGATTATTTTTATTCTCGCACCGCTCTTATGTACATCTATATGGGACACATGAGAGAAGTCGATACTCAACCTTACGAACCTTGGTTTTGGTCCCAAAACCGCATAGATCTTAAAAGAGGGTATGTCAATAAAATTGACACTGAAAAGCAAAGCCTCCATTTCGACGATCAATCTGAATTGAATTATGACAAGCTAATCCTTGCCGTAGGGTCTACGCCCAATAAGTTTGGCTGGCCAGGTCAAGACCTAAATGGAGTTGGTGGGTTATATTCACTACAGGATCTCGAAAGAATGGAAAAATACAGTAACAACTTAAAAAGAGCAGTTATCGTAGGTGGTGGATTGATTGGGATTGAGATGGCTGAGATGTTTCACTCCAGACATATTCCAGTAACCTTCTTAGTAAGAGAAAAAAGTTATTGGAACTCCGTTTTACCTAAGCCTGAATCTGAAATGGTCAATCGCCATATCCTTGAAAATGGAATAGATCTTAGGTTGGGAACCGAACTGAAGGAAATAGAAGATGATGGTAATGGTGCTGCGTGTGCAGCACACACCAATCACGGGGAGCGCCTGGAATGTGGATTTGTCGGCCTTACTGCTGGAGTAAGACCCAATATTGGTTTCTTAAAAGATACCCCCAT
>JBCBCD010000502.1:0-5563 GCA_038530915.1 Bacteroidota bacterium | reverse complement strand
CCTCTAATTCTTCAATTTCTTTTTTAGAACTGGTAGGCGGACTTACCTCACCGGTCGTTCTTGCCCTAAGCTCTGCTTTGTGCATAGGACCATAATCCTTCTGGAAATAAATCAACAGAAGTATAAAACACAAGGTAAACAAAGGATAAAAAGAATATTTCAAAGAACTGATAAAGATGGCATATGGTGTGACATTCAAATCAAAGTTGGTCAACAATTTTATCCCATCATCGATGTACCCTAATTCTGCGCCAATCCAAGTTGTAATAAAGGCAACCGCAGCAACAGGAGCGGCAGTACTATCTACGATATAAGCCAGTTTTTCGCGTGATACTTTGTACTTATCCGTTACGGAACGTATGGTATTACCTACGATCAAAGTATTGGCATAGTCATCAAAAAAGATGGCGACCCCTAATATCCAAGTCACCAGCTGTGCAGATTGTGCTGTTTTAGCATATTTTGAAAGTCTAACTACTATACCAGCCATTCCTCCATTTCTGGAAATGATGCCCACCATACCACCAATGAGCAAGGAGAAGATGATGACGGATAAGTGGCCTGAATCATTCAAAGCATTTAGAATATAAGTGTCTATAACATTCATAATACTTTGCAAGAAGTAATAAATGGAATCGAAACGCATTCCACCAGCAATGAAAGCACCCATCCAGGTTCCTACAAAAAGTGATAAGATGACCTCTTTAAAAATCAATGCCAAAACGATGGCTATGAGTGGTGGTAGTATGGATAACCATAATGGAATATGTTTTAATCTGACAGTTCCTCTTCTTTTTGCCAAATGATACAACTTAAAACCACTATCTGCCTTTATTAAATGAAGTTGCCCTTTTTCATCGACATCGAGATCTACTCTGGCTGTATTATCTACGAAGGTTAGTGTTTTTTCTTCTCCATTGATGGAAATATTGGAAGTTCCACTACTTTCGGGCACTTTAAAAATAAGTCCCTTATCATCAGCACTTAGTTTGTATTGGTTTAATGCAATGGTAGCTACTTCAGGTGAGATGGGTAATATTTGTATCGTACTGTCATTTTGAGCAAAACTTAATTTAGAAGTGCTCCAAATCAGTAGGATAAGCAATATCAAGTGGTTCTTCATCTTGTAGTGATTATTTGTCCAAGTAGAGATGTATTATTATTGAGCAGGTATGCGTCAAATTTTAATGCGAAATCAAAGATTTCTTTTAAATTTTTCCTTAAACCTGCTCATACATCTCCACTTGGGTTTAGTATTTTGATCCCAATTTAAAAGTGGTTGTGATCTGTAATAAACAAAGATTTCGAAAGACTGCCAAAAAGATTACTATGTACTTCTGCCAAAATACCGTTCATCCTCCTTACTATTTAAGTCTCTGCCTTCTTTTATTCTTGTTTGTTGTGAAAAATAGCTATGCACAAGGACTTGAAAGATATATGCCTGTCTTGAAACAAGGTGATGAACTATTGGATCAAGCCTTTATTGGAGGTATGAATAGCCCTCAATTCAATCACATTGATTTAAATAGAGATGGTGCTGATGATCTATTGATTTTTGATAGAGCAGGAAAAGTGCTTTTACCTTATTTGAATAAACAAGAGAGTGGTACTGATAATTGGCAGTTTGCTCCGGAGTACATCCAATACTTTCCTCCAATTGACAATTGGATTTTATTACGAGATTACAATATGGATGGCATCCCAGATTTATTTACTTACTCGGATGTTCCCGGTGTGGATGGTATAATACCGTATAAGGGTAGGGTAGAAGACGACCACATCACTTTCGATCGCATCAATTTTGATGAGTTTTTCAACCTTTTGTATTTCGCCTTACCTAGTGGAGGAAGGACTCCTCTGCGGGTTTCTAAGATTGATTACCCGGCATTTGATGATATGGATTGTGATGGAGATTTGGATATTCTGACATTCAATGTAAGTGGAGGACAAATTGAATTGTTTACCAATGAATCGATCGAAAGAGGTTTTGGGACTGATACATTAATCTTTAGACTGACAGATTTTTGCTGGGGAGGAATGTTCGAATCGGGCTTTACCAAATCCATCGATTTGGCGCCTTCAATGGGAGATTGCGCTACGACCACAGGGATTACCATCAGGCATGCAGGTTCTACGATATTGACTTTAGATCGCGACAACGATGGAGATAAAGATGTGATATTGGGTGACCTTTCCTTTGAAAACCTCAACTTTCTAACCAATGACGGTTCTTGTGATACAGCTTGGTTGTCTAAACAGGAACTTGATTTTCCTTCAAATAATGTACCTATAACCATTGAGAGTTTTCCCGCTGCTTTTCAGATTGATGTAGACAATGACGGTTTATTGGATTTAGTAGCAGCACCCAATGCAGCCCGGAATGCTGAAAATTTAGAGGTTGCCTGGTGGTACAAAAATACCAACACCAATGAAGAACCCACTTTTGAGTTTCAACAAACCGATTTTTTAGTGGATAAAACCCTTGACCTAGGTGGATTTAGCCACCCTGCTGTAGCGGATATTGATGGTGATGGATTATTAGATCTACTGATAGGCAATGGTGGAATCATTGATTCTTTAAATTTGATCAATTCTGAATTATTTTACTATCGAAATGTAGGAACGGCTAACGAACCAGTTTTTGAATTAGTAGATGATAATTTCCTTGACTTGCGTAGGTTCAACCCTGATTTTTTCAACTTTACTCCGGCTTTTGGAGATTTGGATGGTGATCTGGATTTAGATCTGATTGTAGGTGAGCAAACCGGACAATTGTTTTATGCTGAAAACTTAGCCGGACCCAATCAACCCATGATGTTTGCCAACTGGGAATTTCCTTATCAAAATATAGATGTTGGTTTGGCCAGCACGCCACAAATTTTTGACCTTAATGAAGATGGAAAAAATGACTTACTCATAGGCGAGTTGAATGGCAATGTCAATTATTTGCCTAATCAAGGAGAAGATGAGCCCCTTTTTACAGCTGATCCTGATGTAGTACCCAATAATTTCTTTTTGGGCGAATTAGATGCCAGAATACCTGGCTTTGTGATTGGCTCTAGTGCGCCACATTTCTTTTACGATGGCGAAAACAAGAATGTATTATTAGGAACAGAAACCGGTCAATTGGAATTGTATCAAAATGTGGATGTTGAATCCAGCTACAGCATTTCTGACGATCAATTTGGAAGGATTAATGAAGGCTTGAGAACGAATCCAATTACTGCAGATATTGACAATGATGGTTTATTGGAGCTGATAGTGGGCAACGAAAGAGGTGGCATATCCTTTTATCAAACGGAGTTTATCTTAGGTAGAACTACCTCAACTGAAGATTTTCTGAGTGAAAATGACATCACCCTTTTTCCAAATCCGGCCAATGAAACTTTGTTTATTCGGACTGATAGGAATATTCGGGAAATGATGCTTTACGATGCATTAGGTCGGCTTGTAAATCAATATGCAGGTGATGTCCGACAAATTGATTTACAAGCCCTGGTTGAAGGAATTTATTTGCTTCAAATGAAGGTGGAACAGAACGTATTGAGCAAAAAGTTTAGCGTGCTCCGAAGATAAGGCTACCTATGCGAACCATGGTACTTCCTTCTTCTATGGCTATATCGTAATCTCCTGACATACCCATTGAGACTTCTTTGAAGTCATCATTTTCAGTAAAGTGCGAAGCTTTCAATTGATCAAATATGCTTTTCAGTAAGCTGAATTCTGATCTGACTTGTTGCATATCTTCTGTGAAGGTAGCCATACCCATTACACCAATAATGCGAATATTTTTGAGTTCCTTGTATTCTGAACTGGCTAGCATTTCAAGGGCTGTATCCAGATCGAATCCATACTTGGTATCTTCAGCAGCTATTTTAAACTGTAGCAAACAATCGATTACGCGTTCTTGTCTAACAGCTTGCTTATTAATTTCCTTAAGAATCTTAAAACTGTCGACAGAATGAATGAGGTAAACAAAGGATGCGATGTTCTTAACCTTATTGGTTTGAAGGTGGCCAATATAGTGCCAGTTGATGTCTTTGGGTAGACTTTCAGCTTTTCCAATTACTTCCTGGACTCTATTTTCACCAAAATCGAGATGACCTTGCTCGTATAATTCTAAAATTGCTTCATTGGGCTTGGTTTTAGAAACGGCTACCAGTAGTGTATTGGTCTGCTCAAGTTGGCTTTGTATGGTTTTAAAGTTAGAAGCTTTTATTTCCATTTCGAACGATTTCTTTTAGTGTAAAAATAATCCTGAAATAGGTAATAGAGATCATGTATGGCGCCTCAGGCGCCATACATGATCTCTATTAATACACTTGATTATATAAATGTTTACAAAAACTTAAAGAAAGAATATCGAAATATTCTTTTTCGTTCCTTCAAATATCTAACAACCCGGAATGGAAAAGAATCTTTTTTCATTCCCAAATTGCTTGAAAATATGAATACTTATGAGAAAAAATTCAGACGTCGTGCTAATTGGAATAAAACAAGAGCTTTATTAATCACCATTGCTTTGCATGTAATTGTTTTCTACCTATTATTTGCAGGTGATGACATCAGTTGGAGCGATTTGATTCCAGATGCCATTGAAAACTTATGGGCTGATAATGAGGTAGAGGAATTACCTTAGGTTTTATAGATGATGTGTGATAGGTGATTTTAGCCACTACACCCTACACTCTACACTAAAACAATCCATGTAATTCCGCATTGACCATATCGACGATTTTCCCCATGTCTTCAGGATTTTTCTCAAAATCCACCTCATTGGCGTTGATGATAAGTAGTTTGCCATTTTTATAGCCGTTGATCCAGTTTTCGTAGCGATCATTTAATCTTCTAAGATAATCGAGACTCATATTGCCTTCATATTCTCTACCACGATGATGAATGTGTGCAACGAGCGTAGAAATATTAGCTCTTAAGTAGATCAATAAGTCTGGTGGTTGGATTTGAGAAGACATGGTCTCAAACAAAGAAAAGTAATTGTCAAAATCTCTTTCTGACATCAAACCCATGTCTCTAAGGTTGGGAGCAAAGATGTAAGCATCCTCGTAGATGGTTCTATCCTGAACTACCGTTCTATCTCCATTTAAGATTTTCAGGACTTGTTGATATCGACTATTTAGGAAGAAAACCTGCAAGTTGAAAGACCAGCGGTGCATATCTTCGTAGAAATCAATCAGGTAAGGATTATCATCTGTAGGTTCGTATTGAACTTCCCAGCCAAAATGGTGACCCAGTTTTTCTGAAAGTGTAGTTTTTCCCGCGCCGATATTCCCGGCAATAGCAACGTGTTTAATCATAGGTATATTCTGAGTTTCCATTTAAGTGGTTATCAAAATTAAACTGTATGATTTAAGCGGCTTCTTTTTCCGTTTCTCTGCGTTAAAAACTAGTTACGATGCGTATCGCGCCTATTTTTTGTCTGGATAAACGAAAAAATCCGCTCAGCTAAAATCTATATTTCAATTCTGTTAACCACTTAGCAGCTATATAAAGTTTATTTCTACAGAAAACCAAAAATATTTAAAAAGTTATTTTTATTTAAACT
>JBCBCD010000501.1:0-5577 GCA_038530915.1 Bacteroidota bacterium | reverse complement strand
AATGGTTATAGGCTTGTTACCTACCATTGGTATCCCCTTGCCCTTTTTTAGTTATGGGGGTTCGGGCTTGTTGTTTTTAACCCTACTCCTCTTTATTTTCTTGAAGTTGGACTCCAACCGCCTGCGAGACGGACTTTAAAAGCGCCACGAACCGAGTTCTGTTCTTTTTTCAAATTGGTTTTGCCAGGAAGTGCTTTTGTTTTTAAAAAAATTCAACCTGGTTAGCGCCTCTATTTCTCCAACAGGAACCACAAAATCTTGAAGGAGTTGATCGCTTTCTTGATTGCGCATGAGAAAGGCGATGACGGCCTCACCCTCAGGGCCATCTCGATAAATGATTTTATAGAATTGGTAAGGGACGTCCACATCTTCTTCGCCAATTTCTTCAAGTCCTTTTTCGAGAATACCTCCCGTAATCACCACCAAATCGCCATATTTTTTGCACCAATAGCGGGTTTTCTTCTCCAGTCGATTCCAAACGCCAGCATTAAACTCTCGGTCTTGCGGACTGATATTGCTCGTATAAAAGGTTTCGTTGTAGGCTTGTTCCGAAAAGCGTCGGTCGCCTGCCGGGCAAAGGTGTCCTCGGTCATAGCCTGAGCCTTTATAATTTCTCCAATCTGCGGATTTTGATGACACCTTTGGGTCCTCAATAAAATAAGGACGTCTACGGTCATCTTGCGTCAATTGGTCCGGTTTTAGTACGTAAGCAACCCATTCCGCTTGTTCGTAAGCGTCTCTATACGATAACATGAAGTATTGATGCTTCACAATTTCACCCTTGCTGGAAGGCCATAATTCCTTTGCAGGGAGTATCTGGTTAGCGTTTTCTTCAGGACCGTAGGCTTCTGGTGTATAGAAATTCTCAAATACCCAAAAACCTACTACACAGATGATAAAAAGAATCGTAGCCCAAGTTCGTCGCTTCATTTCTGCAAGGAAGTGAAAAGGAAGCAAACAAAAAAGGCGTATGTATTTTAGAAGGTATTTATCGGTATCTGGTATGAAATGCAGGGGAATCGGGATATGCTACAGCATGCCATGCCTACTTGTTCTAGTAAAAATGGTTTTAATACTAGAAATGAAATCCGTTTCATCAACTCGTATGAGTTTTAAGAACTTTTGAGTTAATACGATTAATAATTAATAATGCCACAAATAAATTGGGCATCCAACTAAGCCATGCTACCGTCATATACGCATTGATATAGCTCAAACCAAAAACACCTATTAGGACTCCCAGCCATACCCTCAGTGTTACTGCTGCAAAAGTCATTGCAAAACTGAAAATCATCCATTTTTCATGAGAAAGGATATCCCCATCAATTACCCTCCTGTAGGCAATATAGGTAAGCACAAACCAAAGAATCCCAGCTATAGCAAAACCAAGCTTACCTATGGGACCTCCGGTTGCAAAAAATGAGATACAAAAACCTGCAAAGCCTCCTATCAGGCAACTAACCACATAGATTTTGCCTAGAAAACGATGGAAGCGCATCAACTTGCTTCTTAAGCGTTTGATAAATTGCCATGGCCCCACTAGCAAAGCTATTGAACCAAATACGACATGCAGAAAGAACATTATTCTATACCATAAGCTCTCAACGATTTCTCCTTTGTCCAGCAAAATACCTGTAATGTCAAAGTCAAGATACCTTGCAGATTTAGTCACGATATAGGCAGATAACAATGCTATGAGAATACGAGCAATTAATTTCATTTTTACTTGGTTGTTGGTTAGGACTTTGTTTAAAGAGGAATATCAAGTTTCCAATCGCCGAACTCCAAAGAAACCAGGCTATTTCCTATTGAGATCTCTCTGAAGGCTGATTTAGATATCAATCCCAAGGTTCTACAACCCCGATTTTGATAAGCCAAGGCTTTATTATCTGTACAAAGTCTTCATATTCGCCGGTATGTATATTGGTAGACCCATGACCCACGTGTTGGACAACCTTGATGTCAAAGTTTGTTTTGTTCAATTTTTCTAAAACTCTGATACACTCGCTTACCGGGACAGATCGGTCATGGGTGCCGAATTGCCATAAAATATTAGTTTGCAATTCTTCCAGAATAGGTACAGGGTCATATAAAGGATCTCCACTAAAATTTGACAATTCTTTATCTGCCTCCTCTATCGAAATGCCAGGTGGAGACATGTATTCCCTTGTCAATGAACTGAAATAGTTTTCTACACCTACCGATACCGTTGGGCCTGAAAGTGAGACAATAAACCTAACCGAGTTGTCCATTTTTGCGGCTATAGGCATAATCCAGCCGGCTTGACTAGGACCCATCATACCAATTTTTGTTAAATCTATTTCCGGTTGTGATTTTATCCATTTCAATTGCGCTACTAAATCTGATGCCAATTCAGTAAAATGTTGTTCGGATTTTAAATAATTTGGATCAAAGACCCCTTCGGAGTTCCCGACACCTCTTTTGTCACAGACCAAAACTGCCGAATCCATTTTAAGACCTAAATAAATGTAGTATCCCATATTATATTGAGTGGTAGGACCAGAGCCATGCGCTAAAACAATCGCCGGTATTTTTTTATCCTCTTCTAGTTTAGGGAAGTATAAAGCACCACTTAGCAATATGTCGCCGCTTTGAATTTGTACGAATTCACGACTATAATTCTTTATCCATAACCTTGCAGCTCTATAAGGACTCGAACTCAAGTCTTCTCGAACGCCGTATGTCAAATCCAAAGGTTTTGGAATTTGCCACCCATTTTGACATAAGACGGGAATAGTTGATAAAGTGGTTAGAACTAAGGCTACAACAAACTTTACTTTCATAACAATACCTTTGGTGTTCAAAGATAACTGCCACTCTATCTGACAGAAAGGACAAAAGAACGTATTATCAGGACATTGTATATTGTAATGTCCAGGTCTTTGAGTGTAAAAATTCATCCATTATTACGTTAGAAATCGTGAATTTTAGTGCCCTCTCGCCAATACACTTCAAATACGTTGCGATTTCCATCCTCAGTAAGAACCTATAACGCAGTTAACAAAAAGTTCCTGTACTTACAAGACTCAATCGCTTTAATATGAAAATATCCAATCAAAAAAAGTTGAAGTTTAACTATGGAAAAAACATATGATGGTTTGGTGATATTAAATCAATTTGGATAACCTTAATCCAATACTATTCTTAGTTCTTTAAACTTGAATCTCAGAAAAAACTATTTCGATACCAACCTACTTTTCAACTACTTCATGAAAGATTGATACAGTATCTATTAAATCGAGTAATTGAGTTTTAGGGGAATTATAAATATAATCTGTTGAGTGATTATTTTTCCGATACATTTAGAATGGCTTCATCCTTGTTACTTACATCAAGACTAAAAGTTAGTTCTGTTTCATTATCTATTTCAAGGATTAAATTGGGGCTTCCAGGCTTTTTTATGAGGGGTATTCTCTTTTCAACACTTACCTGCTTATTATCTTCAAATGCACCAAAATCGAAATTCCAATCCATAGGGGCTATTTTAAACTCATAGTTTCCTTTACTCAGTTTTAATACCGTAGTAAACACTCCATTCCCTCGATACTTAAATTTTGGGGTCTTGTTCCATTCTTTTCCCCAGTTGTTCATATTTCCGAACAAATGAAGGGTTTTGCCATCAAATGGCTGTTGATCCATTTGAGACAGTTTACTCTTGGTGAGGGCCATGGCTTTTTCCAGTTCTATTCCATCTATCAGGGCTAAGGCCAATTCCTTTGCAACCAAGGGATCAATTTTTATATCTGGTTCAACGCCCTTGCCTTCAATCCTACCGGTACGAACTGAATAATAATCCGCAATAGGTAAAGACAACTGCAATCCCATAGGTAAATCATAGATTTTTTGAGAGAGCATCTCTCCAGCAGTGGTTTCTCCTATCATGGTGAGATTTTCCACATTTGCCATGGCATCCGCAGTCATTTCAGCAGCACTGAATGTTTTATCACTTATCAATGCATAAACCTCACCTTCAAAGCGTGGCTCCATCGGGGATAATCGTATCCGAGTCAATGGATTTTCTTGCACATCTTGCCAAAATGTTTGTATCGACCAGCCTTGCCATGGTTGAAGATTTTTTGTGTCTTCCATACTAGGAGGATTGGTATAATTTCTCCACCATTTTGGTGACACAAATATTCCAATATCAGTTGAATCTGCCAACAAGTGGGCAATAAGCGGAATACCTGCAAAGGTACCTCCCTCGTTATTTCTTAAGTCAATGATTAGGTTTTCCGTTGCTTTTTCAGCGATTTGCCGATAAGCCTTCAACACACGTTCCTTGGTGTCCACTCCAGTCATCGTTGTTACCGTTAATATGGCAGTTTTATCCATCCATTCAAGAACAGCGCCACGTGGCCCTACTCTTAACGTATCAATAAATGTGGCCATATCCTTTGCGCTGTTTTGCATAAATCCAAGTCTTACATGCGAAAAAGGTCCTTTTTCCCATAGCTTATTATAAGCGTTAACAAAATCTTCTTTTGATTTTGTCTTTCGTGGCAGCAGATTTGCCATAGAATCTATATCCCGATAGGTCTTGGTACTAAGCTCCTCCGGATTATAATGGTAACGGGACATCAACTCAGAAATACTATCGACAACTACTTCCAGTTGACTATTCAGCTCCTGTGTTTGACGTGCCGATAGGTTGTTTAGACAAGCTGAAATAATTAATCCAACACCGAAAACAACCCATGTTTTTGTCGACTGCAAAAGAGTATTATTCATATCAATTGATTACTTTCTTGGTTCTAATGCAAAACATATTCAATGAAGCCCAGTATTGCTCCAAAAAATACTAGTATAGCATTTACGGTTTGCATACTATGTATATAGACAATTCGCTTTAGGATATGTTACATATACTTAAAAGAATATGCTAGGATATGGGTTGAGCGATTATATCCAAAGTAGAAAAATGGAATCAACATAAAACAAAAAAACCGCCAAATTTGGCGGTTCTTTCTATGCTGTTTTCAAAGGTTTATCCTTTAACACTGGCCAATCTGCGCTCAGCACCCTTGATATTGTTCGTTTTTAAGTCCTTCAACACATTAATAGCCTCTTCAACATAAATATCCTTCGCTAAATTTTTATGCCAACGATTTCTCTTCTCTCTAAGAACGGAGTCTTGTGTGAACAGTTCGGTCTCATATTGCAAAGATTCAAAGGTCAACTTGGAATCGTAATCGCGTAGGCTTTTGAAATGGTCTGACTTCTTTTTGGATTTTTGCTCTTTGCGCTTAAAGGCGTCGTAATTCAAGGAAACTACCGTTTCATCCTGTTGTTCTTTCAACCATTGGGCATTTTCCTCAATCAATTTGATATAAGGGTTCTCCGCCATACGCTTTTTACTACTTGCAATCGTGGTTTCGAAATCAATATAACCATCCCAAACATTGTAATCTGCAGCTGAAATTTTGTCCCAACCTAACGGATTTTCTTGGTCTCTTTCTCCTAAATCAATGTAGCTATACTTGTCCGGAACAACGATATCACTTTTAACTCCTTCCAACTGGGTAGAACCACCATTGATACGATAGAATTTTTGGGTCG
>JBCBCD010000500.1:0-5577 GCA_038530915.1 Bacteroidota bacterium | reverse complement strand
AAGAAAAAGGATTATTAGGGAGTCAGTATTACGCACAAGATCCAAAAATTCCATTAGAGGAAACGGTATTTTGTTTCAATATTGATAATTCGGGTTATACCAATACAGAGGAGATCACCTTATTGGATACTAACAGAACCAATATAGATCCACTGGTTTACCAGGCAGCGGAAGAGTTTGGCCTTAGGGTAATTGGCGATCGTATTCCTGCACAAAATTATTATGAACGTTCTGATCAGGTTAGCTTTGCAAATGCCGGAGTACCTGCCGTTAACTTCAAAATGTCTATGGAGGCATTTGATGAAAGAATTTCCAAGTATTATCACCAACCCAACGATGAATTTGACAGTGTAGACCATGAATACATCTACAAATATTGGCGGACATATATCAGAGCTGCCGAATTATTAGCCAATTGGGGAGAAAGGCCTTACTGGATTAAGGGCGATAAATTTGAGCCTGCTGGGAATAAATTGTATGGTTTAGAATAAAGTATAATAATTTCCAAAAGGCTATCTCAAAAGCTCTTCGTGCTTTTTTGCCAGCTAATAATGGACTTTTTGTGCACGTTTTTACGAAAAAAAAGCTAAGTTTTTTTGTGAAACGTGCACAAACAAACCTTCCTTGGGTAGTTCAAAAAAGAAACAAGTTATGAGTTGCTTTCTTTGAAAAATAGTTGAATTACAAGGTTTCATTAAATTGCTTAACTATACTATCTACCGCTTTACTGATGGTTTTAGGGTCATCATAGAATTGTGTGTGTTCGTATTCATTCATCCATTCTGCGCGACTCTTTTTATTTTGAAGGTTTGCATAAGCAGCCTTTACGCCATCGGGTAAGAATGCTTTGTCACTATGTATCATTATAACGGGTATTGTCACAGATTTAGACGCGACAATCCCATCATAGGTCAGCCAACGATCCCAACTCATCACTGCAAAGTTATTGTTCCAACTAGGTACTGCTCCGCGTTCTTTTTTTGCATAATAATCAACGGGGAAAAACATGGCTGCTTCCGGATTATTGGGATCGTAAGCCGAAACATAATTAGCTTCACCTGTTCGGTTAAACTGATCTCTTGCTGCACTAGCTTTAGCAATGCGATCTGCTACTCCTTCATCGCCACCATAAAAAAGCTTGGCAGTTTCTGGTGTCATTAACCATGCGGCAACTGTAGCCATTGATTTTATCCTACTATCTTCTGCCGCTGCATTGAGCATGTAAGCACCACTGGCACAAACGCCCAATCCACCTAAGCGACTGTTGTCTACATATTCTAAAGATTCAAGGTAAGTCAACGCATCCTTAATGTCCTGAACCTTTACGGCATGATCTTCATATTCTCTGGGTTGTCCTTCACTTTCACCATAATATTTGTGGTCAAAAGCTAAGGTGATGTAGCCTTTGTCTGCAATGGCCTTTGCGTATAGACCTTGCATTTGCTCTTTGACGGTTGTCCAACTACCATCTACTATGATAGCAGAATACTTTTTACTTGGGTCAAAATTTGGAGGTAAAAATAGATGTCCTATTAATTTGGCATCTTGACTTTTAAAGGATACTTTTTTCATGCTTGTTGATGATTTTTCCTGGGCCAGATCCTGCTGCTTTTCTTTCTGATTAGTTTGTGTACAAGCAAGCAGTATACTAATAGCACCGATAATTAGAAAATGTGAAAATTTCATTGACTGATTGTTTATAAGTGAAATCAACACATTGATCAACTTTAGGAAGCTTCTTCTGGATTGAAGGAAAACGGAAATATTCTTATCAAAAAAGACGTCATTTAGTGGATGCATTAAGTTTGCGATAAACAGTAGGAGAATAACCAGTCAATGTTTTGAAATGCTTATTGAATTGAGGTGTGTTTTTAAAGTTTAGGCTTAATGCTATTTCTGATATAGTTGCATTAGAATTTTTGATTCTTTCCTGGGCAACTTCCACTAATTTCTCAATAATAATTTGCTTGGGGGCTTTACCTGTTGTCTTTTTAATGATGCGTGAAAAGTTACGACTTGAGAGATGTAGTGTTTTGGCATAATACTCCACCTTGTGGTGTTTATCAATATTGAAATTGAGTAAATCTATGAACTGATATTTTACCTGAAACTCAAATGAACCTGAAGTCGATTTTGACAATTGGTAGTACCTTTCACTGTAGATTAAAAATAAGGCAAGCAAATGTTGTAGGACATTTTGATAACTTGATTCTGCTCTTTGAAGTTCTTCCAACATTCGTTCTGCTAGATCCGTTAATATATCTCTGCTTTTTTCATCAATAGATAATACTCGAGGAACTCCATCTTGGAATAAAGTCAAATTCTTATTAGGTGATGTTAGAAAATTAGGTTTAAAGAAAATGGTATAACCCTTCCACCTGTCTGTGTAATCAGATTTCCAATTGATTATAGTTCCTCTCGGAACGAAATAAATAGACTGATTACCTATGTAGTGATGGGTAGCATCCAATTCCAGCCTGTATTCAGACTTAAGATCTAAGCAGATTTGATGGAAATTACATCGATGAGAATTCATATTTTTAACACAAGAACCTACAACAACCTCATTCCTGAAAATATGAAAGTCATGGAGAAAAATCTTTTCTTGGATGTTTGAGGCTTTAAGGAGTTCTTGAATTTCATGAAAGGTAGGAATATGTAGACTCATTTTTTTCATTTAGTTTGTTCCTCCAGGTCAGAAAACCATTAAAGGTGAAGTAAAATAAAAAAACGTACAACAAAAAACTTACCCATAATTGTTGAACAGCAAATAGAGGTAAATAACCTATATTAACGATTAGCCATAAATACCAGCATAGGAAATATTTTTTGGCCATGAGCCCTTGTGCTACAATGGCAAGACTTACAAGAGCTGCATCTGTATAGACAATCATCCAGTTATTGGAAGAATTGTTGATTTGACTGAGTAGACTAGTGAGTACTAAGATCAGACTACTAGTCCAAATGAGTTGAGCAGAGGTTACTCCAATAATCTTTAAAGCCTTGCTTTTGTCTTTCGATTTCCCCCTCATCCAAATGATTAATCCATAAATACTTAGGGTAAGGTAAAGAACTTGAATTTCTGCACTTGCATAAAGCTCAGCTTCCCAATACACAATAAAGTATAAAATACTTCCTGCAGCTGCCCAAAACCAGGTGATCACATGTTCTTTTCGAGCGTAGATGGTACTCATAAATACAGTGATGGCACCAACTATTTCTATGAGCGTATTTATAGTCATAGAGAGGAGTGAATTGGATTTTTTATTTTTATTACAGCCTTCAATAAGTCTTTAAATATAAAACTATATCAAAATGAAACAAAAAATACGCAAACTCTTCGCAATCGTTTTTTTAACCTTCCAAATATTGAATGCACAGTCCCAATCTGCTGAGCAAGTTCTACAAAAGAGCATCCAATACCATGATCCTGAAGGAAAGTGGGAGAGTGGAGAATTTCACTTCCCATTACATGAAAGCAGACCCAATGGAGCTTACCGACTGACTGATGTCAAGTTAGACAATGAGATAGGTGAATTTGAGCTGAAGCAAATTAGAGGCAAAGATAGGGTTTATCGCTACTTAAGCACAGAAGCCTGCGATGCATTGTGGAATTATGAGCCGGTAACTTCCAAAGAACAAAAAGAACGTCTCCGGTTGAATTGCGACGGTGGCAACGAGTTTTATCGCAATTATTACGCTTACTTATACGGCCTACCTATGAAGCTGAAAGATCCAGGGACGATCATAGATCCTCAAGTGAAAAAGAAAGATTTTTTTGGTAAAAAGAACTTACTGGAAATCAAAGTAACTTATGAGCAAGAAGTAGGAGAGGACATCTGGTATTTCTATTTTGACCCAAAGACTTATGCACTAAGTGGCTATCGATTTTACCACGATGAAAAAGCCAATGACGGCGAATATATTCTGCTGGAAGGAGAAATTACTATCAATGGTGTGAAGTTTCCAAAAGAAAGAGGTTGGTATACTCATAAAGAAGGTAAGTATTTGGGCAATGATAATTTGTTGCCTTTTCCTGCTACTAAGTATTAAAGTTTAGGGGTTTAGCGTTTAGATGTTTATTTTGAGGTACACTTCAGCCTGCAGCTTAGTGTTTAGTAGTTCATTCACTAAGCCACAGTCTGAAGTGTGTAACCACTAAACAGCTAAACAAACAACAAAATTCATTAGATCCATGTATAAAAATCTATTCCTCTCTCTGCTTTTATTGATGGTTTTTCAAACGATAAACGCTCAAAATACACATTCTCTTTCCTTAGCTATCAGCATCTCAAATGAAATCGATATAGCCAAAAAGAATGGTCGACTCTTCGTTTTTCTCAGCCAACAAAACCGCAGAGAACCACGCCAACAATTGTGGCCTACCTATAAAAATGAAGGATTTGCCGTAAACCTGGATCAATGGGATGGGAGTAAGCTGGATTTCCCCAGCAGCTTAAAACCTTTCACAATGGCAGATTTTGATTTATTAGGCGTGCCAGCCGGAAAATATTATTTACAAGTCCTCTGGGATTTTAATCAGGTAGAATCTAGCCCTAATGCTCCTGGAAACATTCACAGTAAAGTAAAAGAAATAAAATTAACAGAAGATGTTGCTTTATCTATTACTCTCGATCAGGTGATTCCTGAACGCACGATCAATGAACATCAATTGGCTAAAGTTATGGAGATAAAAAGCGATGCTCTAACGGAATGGTGGGGCGAAGAAATGAAGGTCAAGGCTTCAGTTTTGTTGCCTGCAAGTTTTTATAAAAATCCGGATGCTACTTATCCGGTTTGTTACAATATAGCCGGATATGGAGGACGATACACGCGCATTGATCGCTACACCAAGGACGAGAAATTTATGAAATGGTGGATGTCTGATGAGGCTCCTCAAATCATTACGGTCTTCTTGGATGGTGATGGCCCTTTTGGAGATCCTTATCAGTTGGATTCTGAAAACAGTGGCCCTTATGGTACTTCTTTAGTGGAAGAAATTATTCCTTATGTTGAAAAGGAATTCAGAGCGCAAGCGGATCCTTATGCCCGCTTTTTAGATGGCTGTTCTACTGGGGGGTGGGTATCATTGGCTTTACAGCTCTATTATCCGGATGTATTTGGTGGAACCTGGTCCTACAGTCCGGATCCGGTGCACTTTGCTCAGATGCAATTGGTAGATTTATACAAAGACAAGAACGCGTTTTTCAATACAAGTGGTTACGAAAGACCAAGTAGTAGAAGGATTAATGGTGAACCTAATTTTTCTATCAAAGAGGAAATATCCGTAGAAAATGTAGTGGGACACTCCAACTCCTTTGTGACCTCGGGGGAGCAATGGGGAGCTTGGAATGCACTGTATAGTCCCAAGGATTCGGAGACCGATTTACCAAAAGCAGTTTTTGATCCATTTACGGGCGAGATCGATAAAAAAGTAGTGGACCACTGGAAGAAATATGACTTACTAGAACATGTCAAAGCCAATTGGAAAACACTGGGACCAAAAATTCAAGATAAAGTATACGTCTGGATGGGGGATATGGATCAATACTACCTCAATAATGCATTGAGATCATT
>JBCBCD010000499.1:0-5581 GCA_038530915.1 Bacteroidota bacterium | reverse complement strand
TTTTTTGATCGTCAATTTTTCAGTCTCATAAAAGGTAAGTTCATAGATAATGATTCTGAAGGCAATGGTGGAGCGATTTACCTGGAAGATACTTATGAAACCATTATCTATGAAACTGAGTTTACAGGCAATGAAGCGGAGAATGATGGTGGAGCAATCTACATGGAAGATTATGAAGCAAGCATTAAGAATAGCAAGTTTATTGAAAATAAAGCTGAAGAGGATGGCGGAGCCATCTTTACTGAAGATATAGATTCTCTTAAAGTCTATATGACAGAATTCAATCATAATTCTTCAGGAGAAAATGGAGGTGCTATTTATAATTATGATGAAAATGATAATTATCCTGCTGTACTTGTGATTAAGGATTCTAAGTTTGAGAAAAACGAGACGGACGAAGATTATTATGGTGGAGCAGTATATACTTATTACTCCGATTCAGTTTATATTTCAAATACTAAGTTTTTGTCTAATGTTGGAGATTATGAAGGAGGAGCAATTTATACCTACTATACAGATACCTTGACCATATTAGGCAGTGAATTTATTGGAAATGAGTGTGAATATGGTGGCGGAGCCATCTACTACTATCAGGATAGTGATTACAGTCAAGGCTTATTAATAAAAGACACTAAGTTTGAAGATAATGAAGTGAAAGATGATAGTTATTACGGTGGAGCTATTTATTTCACCTATGCACATGGAATCATTGACAATTGTAACTTCAAAGGAAATATTTCGGGCTATGGTGGAGCTATCTTCAATTATTATGTAGTTTCTCTCGATATTTTGAACTCTCATTTTGTAGAGAATGAAAGTTATTATTATGGTGGTGCCATCAAATTGGATGATTATGAATCTGATTCTACCATCATCACCAACTGTTTATTTGACAAAAATAAGACTGGAGAATATGGTGGCGCCATTTATGCAGAAGATGCCTATTTTGCCATCAATGATAGTGAGTTTAAAAACAATAGAGTTACAGAAGATGGAGAATATGGTGGTGCCATTTACACGGATGATTCTTATGGCGATATCATAAGCAGTTCATTCAAAAATAACTTCGCGGGATATGGTGGAGCAGCATTGTTTTATGACGATTCATATATTCTTGTTGAAGATTGTGAGTTTTTAAACAATGAAGCAGAATATGACGGCGGAGCGATTTATCTATATTATGGGTATGTAACGATGGATGGAATAACTATCCAACAAAATACAGCAGCTAATGAAGGTGGTGGAATTTATGCTTACTACCCTAATGAATATTACTTGCTAAATAGTGTGGTTTCTGCTAATACTGCTCAAGATGGAGGTGGTGTCTTTACTATGGAACCTTACAGTGATGACGCTTACATTGTCAATTCTGAAATCACAGGTAATATGGCCTGGAATAGAGGTGGTGGATTATACAACCAAAGTGATTACTATGATTTGTACATCACCAATTCTGTGATTTCAGGTAATATGGCATCTCTAGGTGGTGGTATTTACAATGAAGATTTCGATCCATATATCACGAATACCATCATTTGGAATAATAAAGCCGAAGCAGCTACCGATTCTCCTAGTGCCTCTATCTTTGATGATGATGATTCAGATTCAGAAATCAACAACAGTATTGTTGAAAACTTAGGGGCTGCAAATGCAGAGTTGGCTAATGGCAATAAAGATCAAGATCCTGAATTCTTATCTCCACTAGATCCGGCACTAGCACCTTCAACCGGTGGTGATTTCCGTATAAAAAGAACTTCTCCGGCCATCAATATGGGTGACAATGACGCAGATGCAGAAGATGGAGATGGGGCATCTACTATTTCTGATTTTGAGTTTGATAAAGCAGGTGATGAAAGAATCCAGGAAGAGATAGTTGATATTGGACCTTACGAAAAATTGTCTACTGCGGCTTGTGCTGATCCATTCATCGATGCAGCACGTGCAACTTACCAAATTGCAGACTGTGAAGAAACAACAAGCTTTATTTATACAGCTCTATTGAACTTCCCTTGTGGATGGGTAGAAGATGCTCCTACTTCAATAGCTTCTGCTTGTAATGTAGAAAACTGTGATAATCTTCTGCTTAACTTCTTGGATGGTAATTTAGTACTAGATACCATTTCAGCCAATGCCATACTAATTACTCATAATGCCGTTGATGTTCCTGCTGGAGAGTATCAATTAGGGTATACACTTGAAATTGGTGGATACACTTTCACAACTGACTTCGATATCATCACTGTATTGCCTTCTCCAGAACCTAATGTAGAAGACTTGGCTTGCAACGATGATGTGAATGTAACCTTGGGCGATGTGTGTACCTCAGTTGTAACTGCTGACATGGTACTAGAAGGGGATAATATCTGTAATGACTTATTTACAGTAGTGGTTGATTATGGTATGGGCATGAAGACTGTAAATGAAATCACTGAGTGTGGCAAATTCAAATACGAAGTATATGTAAATAATGGCAACACACCTATTACAGAAGACGGTGCTGATGTGCAAGGTGAAGAAGATCCAAGGTTCGTTTGTTGGGGTTATATCACAGGTGAAGACAAAGATGCTCCTCTGTATGATGAAACAACAGGCCCATTTGAAGCTAAGATCACTTGTACAGATATCGATTCTTTAAGTAAATATTCAGCTTCAGATATTCAGTTGAAAAAAGATGGTGAAGATTGCTTCTTCGCAGGTAAGACTTGGGATATCTTAGAATCTCAAGGTGTGTTCTTTGTAAACGAGATTTACGACAACTGTACTCAATTCTGTCACTTATCATTTGAGATCAACGATCTCTTGATGGATGGCGATGTTTGTGCAGGTGAATTAATGGTATTGCGTACGATCAGAGTGACAGATGAGAAAGGAAATACAAGTACTTTTGAGGTCCGATTTGTAGCTGAGCAAATTGATTTAAAGTTTGATGAAGTAGTTGTCAATGATTCTATTGATCTATGTACTTATCCTAATGCAGGAGATGATAATTTCCTTGCAAAATCTGGTACACCTTATTGGTACAGTTACTGTGTAGATGTAGACGGAAATCGTTTAAGAGAAGATTTGGATGATAGGTTCTTCCAGGGTACGAATACCGCTTCTTTGTGTGGATGGGCAGTAACTTATGAAGATACGAAGTTGCCAATAGAATGCGATGGTAATAAAATCATCAGAAAGTGGACTGCATTAGACTGGTGTGGTGATGAACCATTCGCAACAGAAGAAATTGGCGAGCAATTGATCAAAGTAGGCTATTTCGCAGCACCAACTGTAGCAGCCAACGACTGGCAGAAGGCAGAAGAATCTACCGGTGCGTTTGACTGTACTGCAACAGTTACTATCTTACCTCCTGCAGTAACAGGATGTAAGCCTGGTAATTTTGAATATACAATCAAATTACGTCAGAAAATACAGCGTGAAGATGGCTTTGGTGTTCCTATTGAAGGAGAATATGACTACCCATTGGTATCCACTTCTATTACTCAAAATGGAGATGAATACATCGCAGCTGACTTACCCATCGGTACTTATAAAGTAGAATACTTCGTGACGAATGAATGTGGTGTAAATGCTGAAGGTTCTTTCGAATTGGCTGTAAAAGATTTAACAGAACCAGTACCTGTAGTTGATGATGAATTGAATGTATCCATCGGAGGCGACGGTATTGGCAGAGTATGTGTAGAAGATGTTGATGAAGGAACGTGGGATAATTGTGAATTGAAATCTACCGACATCAGAAGAGAATTATGGGACGAAGTATGTCGTCAGGCTTACTTGGAAGAAGTATTAGAAGTAGCTAGCTTGGATGAATTATTGGTACAAGAGTTTTCTGATGGGACTAAGATTTGGTACCGATTTGAAGGTGTGAAGCGAATAAACTTGGTACACTTAGACTTGACAAAAGATGGATTGCAGTACTTCACTTGGTGGGCTGATTGTGTGTACTTCACTTGTTGTGATATTTCAGAGTCAATGGAAGACTTTGTAGTGGTAGAATTTAGAGCAGTTGATAAATATGATAATACGAATGTAAGTTGGATGGATGTATTGATCGAAAACAAATTGACACCAACTTGTATTCCTCCTGCTGATGTTGATTTCACCTGTTTGGACTTCAAATTAGACGGTGGTAATATCGATGAGGTAAGAGCTACATTCGGTACAGTGGAGGAACTACTTGCTGCGAATACCTTAAGCATTGACTTCAACTGTGAGGTTGAAGTAACAGACACAATAGAGTGGACACCTGGTGACTGTTCGGAAGGCGTGTTGAAGCGCATCTTTACGGTAATGGCACCAACCACAAGAGGCATCATGTCTACGACTTGTACTCAAACTATTGATGTTAGAAAAATCATTGATTACCAAATCAAATTCCCTGCTGATGCAGAAGACACTTGTGAGGGAGATGGCGGAGAAGATTTGGAAATAGAAACCTACGGCTGTGACATCTTTGCAATAGATAGAGATACCGTAGAATTTGATGTAGTAGCAGATTATTGCTTCAAGCGTTATGTAACTTACACAGTAATCAACTGGTGTGAGTACGACGGCATTACTTTAGAACCAACCGTAGTACCAAGAGATGTAGATTGTGATGAAGACCTAGATGAGTGCACTTGGGTAAGAGTGAAGAATGTAGAAGGTATGACAGCTTACATTGATGATGACAATGATCCAATGAACGAACCTGTGGAAGTATTCTCAACTTCAGCTACATCTTACGATGCATGTGATGGTAATACTTATGGCATTACAGCAGGATTCTGGCAGTATACTCAGGTAATCAAAGTTTATGACAATGAAGCACCAATTATTGATGTAGATACCTTAGAATTCTGTGCATATGGTTTGACTGGAGCACAGCCATGTAATGGAGAGGTGATGATTCCATTCACAGTAGCCGATTCTTGTACAGAAGATGTAGAAGTAAGAAGTGTAATGCTACTGGTAAACAACAGTGGTGAACCAGTAAATGGCTTAGATGACTTGTATATCTTGACCGACCTTGGAAATGGTGATTATACCATCTCAAGCATCGATGGTGAAGGCTTGCCTGAAGGCGCACATACTTTTATGGTAACTGTAGCAGACGAATGTGGTAACGTACAGGTAAGAAACATACCATTCACAATAGCAGATTGTAAGACACCAGCACCAGTCTGTATTTCTATCTTAAGCATCGACTTGATGCCAGTAGTTGAGAACAAAGAGGTTGTAGATGGTATGAATGTAGTATGGGCTACTGATTTTGTAGCATCCAGCATCTTTGATTGTAACCCACATCCACAAGCAGATCCATTGGATGATGGTAAGAACGAAGTAAAATATTACGCTGTAAGAGTGGATACTTTACTAGCAAGAGGCTTAGATGCACCAACTTCTGATTACTTGACTGATGAGTACAGAGACGTAGCCTTTTCTTGTGCAGATGAAGGTACCGCAGTGGCTGTATTTGTAATTGGTGTAGATGGTTTAGACAACTTTGATTACTGTACAGTAATGGTAAATGTTGAGTCTGGCCAAGATCCATGTGATGGTGGAGTAGTAGGAGATGCAGCAGCAGTAGCAGGTTTGATCA
>JBCBCD010000498.1:772-5589 GCA_038530915.1 Bacteroidota bacterium | reverse complement strand
ATCTTGTGGGTTTTCTACAAACCCTTCTATTGCTCTTGAACCAAACCCTTCAAATCCTTTCCCTTCTTGAGTTACTATTACTCTATAAGTATCTCCTGTTGGTAAAATCTCTGTATCCAACGTTATGGATTCATCTGGTAATACTGGATCGATATCATCTCCGCGATTATAGAAGTCAATATCATTGATCACAACTACTGCATTTAAAACCCCACTGACTATATCACCAATATTTGTTATAGTTGCTTTGCCAGTTTCCCTGTCTATGGTTACATTTAAGTTAGCTTCTGGGCTTCTAGGTAGTCCAACCGCTTGTTCTAAAATGCTTGCTTCGAGTGCTACTGCCTCTTGTGATATTACTTTATCTGCTACGATCACCTCAAACCAGAACGTACTATCTATTCCTCCAACTTCAACATTAGCTAACCTAAATTCTAGAATTGAGTCACCCACTTCATAATTAGAAGGAGCTTGTTCAGCTCTCAAGAATGTTACATCTTCATCTAAAAGTACATTCACTATAACATCCTCACCATCCGTACTTCCTTCATTTCTATAACTTACATCATATCTAACTGTATCAGAAGTTACTGTGAAAGGAGCAGAAATACTCACTCTCAGATCAGCAGCTCCAACAAGTGGATCAACCACCAACTGTACAGTTTCTACTGAGTCAAATTTGTTTTCAAACCTTACTTGCTGAACATTTTCTTCGCAAAGCCCCCACACATTTGAAGGGGAAACTATTCTCAAGTCATAAAGACCTGTATCTACATCTATTTCAAAAGCACCAGTTGCATCTGTTGTAGTATAGTATCTCTTATTGTTTTGCTCTGCATATACCTGCCATCCATTAAGTGGCAACCCTACCTGTAAATCATTTCCGCAAGTTGTATTAACTCCATCTACAATAGTTCCTCTTATCCTATTAGTACGAGTACTAAAATCCCCCTCTGTCTTTATTAAAACTACATCAGTAAGCGAAAAGTCAGGTGGAAACACTGGAAATGAAGCAGCTCCTATTATAAACCCACCATCTAAAGTCAGCTCTACAGCGTATGCTATGTCTGCAATTTGCTCTTTACCTTCTTGCTTGAACCATTCAAGGTTTCCGTCAGGATCAAACTCTGCCAGGAAATAATTAATATCTATTGCATCGATCTCAGTTAATCCTACAACATAAAGGATATCATTTCCAAGCATTTTACTTGCTGTAGCCTGATCACCAAAACCATTATTATCAACTACTTTCGACCAGATTTCACTACCGTTTAAATCATATCTGGCAACAAATACATCACTATTACTTCCTTGATATCCTGCTATTGATAGTGTTCCATCTGAATAAACTTCAAGGTTATTAACTTCTTCAACATCATTGGTAGAAATCCTTTCTTGCCATAATTGTTGACCGCTGGGATCAATTCCACCAAGAAGTATATCGTTGTCGTTGGCATTCACATCTGCCCTAGGAACATTTGCACCATAATAGTAAGCTCCATTGGATTCTACTAAAGATGCTCCCACTCCATCGCCCAGCTCTTGGGACCAAAGTTCTTTTCCATCTGAATCTAATTTAGTAGCTAAAATCTGGTTTTCACCATTTTCCAGTTTGGAAGATCCAATTAGTACGAACCCATTGTCAGAAGTTGTGATACAATCGAAAGCAATTTGATCTCCCTCTTTTTCATAAACCTCTGTCCACAACTCTTTACCCGTCTTATCAAGTTTTACAAGGTATACATCTGAAGTTCCTCCTTGCTGCTTCACTCTTCCGGCTAAAACGATGCTTTGATCATCTAACTCTATTAGCGAATAAGCAATTTGTTCAACTGTATTTTCCTCATCGATTGTTCTAGACCAAACTGTGTTTCCGTCTATATCTGTTTTCACCAGATAAATATTACCATCGAAAGATTCTGAAAAACTTACAAAAATATACCCCCCATCGATAGTAGAAATAATATCTTCAACTTGGTCTATTGCTGACCCTCCAAAAGTCTTTACCCAGGAGGATTGACCCTGAACGTTTACCATACCTAAAAACAACACCATCAACAAGATGGATTTGGTCGTTTTCTCAATGATTTGTATGGCGTCTTTTAAGTTCATTGGTCTTTTCTTTGAATGTTTCATTCCCGTTTGCATTACAAAAGTGTTATTAAATATATCTTTAAACAATGACACATATTCTAAATTGTTGATCATTTTTTACGTATATTTACAAATAAAAAACATAAAAAACACTAAAAACCAACCATTTACAGCCCTATACCACCTTATTTTTGTTGAAAAAAAATTCTTTTCCTGTCATGAAAAACAGTCATTTAATTGGTGTTTTACAAACATTAAATAAAAAAGAGGTCAGAGAATTTAAAAAATGGCTGGCCTCCCCCCTACATAATCAACGTGAAGACGTTGAAGATCTCTTCAGTTATTTGATGGCTGGCAATCATTTATCCGATGAGAAATACCAAGAAAAAGAAAAAATATACAAGAAAATATTCCCAAAGGCTCCGTTTGATGATGCTAAGTTCCGACAAACCATGTTTTTCTTAAATAAGGCATTAGAAGAGTTTCTCATTTATTCCAGATACAATGGAGATACGCTTCAAAGCCAAATTATTCTTGCACAGATTTACCGGGAAAGAAATCTCGATAAGCAGTTTTTGAAGTTGACCAAAAATATTGAAAAGACGAAAGAAAAGTCTACAGTCAGGGATGCTGTTTACTTTTCTAAAGAACATCAGCTTGAGTTTGAACTTTACGAGCACATGCTCACGCAAGGCAGAACTGCCGAACTCAACTACCTCGAGATGTCTGAAGCCCTGGACAAAGCATACATCATCCGCAAATTGAAGTTGTTGTGTTATGTAACCACTCATAAAGCCATTTACCAGCAGTATCAATATCCCATTGAGATGGCCGATGAAATCATACAACTCGTAAAAGAAAGAGGCCTAATTGATGAGCCTGCTATTGGAATTTACTATCACATCTATCAGGCTATGAACTTTCCGGAGGATGAATCTCATTACAAACAATTTAAAGCACAACTGGAAAACTGTGGTCATGTTTTCGAAGGCAGAGAACTTAACCAAATTATCTTATTGGGTCTCTCCTACTGTACCGAAATGCTGAATGCGGGGAAGAAGAACTACAGTAAAGAAGCTTTCATCATGCAGCAAATGGGAATTGAAAGAAGGTTATTCCTAGAAAATGGTATTCTAAAAACGGATGTATACAGAAATATTGTAATCAATGGCTGTTTACAAAGAGAATTTGACTGGGTTTCTAATTTTATTGAAACCAATAAAGAACTGCTTCCAGCTGATAAGAGAGAAGTGACGGCACACTACTGTGAATCCATTCTTTACTTTCTGAAAAAAGATTACAATCGTGCCAGGATATTACTCATGCAATTCAAGTACAATGATCCCTTACTCACTTTGCAGACCAAGTCTATGTTGATCCGTTTGTATTATGAAGAAGATGAAATTGATTTCTTAGAGAATGAATTAGAAAATACACGCTCTTATCTACACAGGCATAAAGGGGAAGTGCAAAAACTGGAACGTATGAGTCGCTTCTTGAAATACACTAAAAAGATGATTCGCCTCCATCCATCTAATAAAGAAGCCAAGGAAAAATTGGTCCAGGAAGTGAAGGAAGCAAAGCCCTTTGGTGAAAAACGATGGTTATTGGAGCAATTAAGTTTATTATAGGCTATAAGCTCCACTTTCTTTTTTTAGATTTGAGGCTTAAATGAAGGTTACAGAATGAAAATACAAAGAGTACAAAACGATGCCGATTGGAAGAAATTCCATCAAGTGCTTAAAGTGATTTACGGCAAGGACCCCAACTGGATTTGCCCTTTAAATATTGATGTTAGAAATGCTTTTGATCCCAACGAAAATAAATATATAGCTACAGGTTATGCTGCTGCATTTATTGTAGAGGATGACAATGGCAATTTGGTGGGTCGATTTGCAACTTTCGTTGACCACAAGAGAAATGAAATTCAAAATACTAAACTAGGTGGCATTGGCTATTTTGAGTGTATAGAAAATACAGAGCTAGCAAAAGCCATGTTTGATTATGCAGAAGAAGATCTCAAAAAACAAGGCATAGAATCCGTAGTTGCTCCAATCAATCTGGGTGAGCGCGACCGTTTCTGGGGTCTTTTGGAAAAAGGCTATGATCTTCCTCCTTATTATCTTGAAAATTACCATCCTCGTTACTATAAACCTATGTATGAGGCCAACGGCTACAGCAAATACGAACAAATCCTCACCTTAACTGGTGTCATGGCAGATATTCCCATCAGACGGTTCAGACTACTTTCGGAACGGGCACAAAAAAGGTATCCGCTGAGGGCTGAAATCTTAGATATGAAAAAAATAGACAAATACGCCAATGATGCAGCAATTGTCTACAATGAAGCCTTCAAGCACACACCATTCTTTCAACCATTAAATGGATCACAGGTCTATGAGTTGTTTAGAAATATCAAGCAAATCATAGACCCTAAAATGATTGTTTTCGCTTATTACGAAGATTTTCCGGTTGGTTTTGGTGCTTTAGTTCCTGAAATCAATGAGTTCTTTAAAGGCTTTAGAGGAAAGATCAACAAAATTAAAGGTCTGCGCTTCCTATGGCGTTTTAGGACCGCCAAACAGAAAGACTTAAAAGGGATAGCTTTTGCCGTTCATCCTCAATATCAATCGAAAGGGGTATATCCCATCATGTGCGACCTGCTTTACACCGAACATACGGTAAAAACTTATAGATACATTGTAGTTCCCACCATCAGAGGG
>JBCBCD010000498.1:0-762 GCA_038530915.1 Bacteroidota bacterium | reverse complement strand
ATATCATGATAAAAACTACACTTAATCTAGGTGTAAATGTAGAAAGGGTACATTATACCTATCGTAAAGAATTGGTTGAAGGCAATACGTTTGAACCACTTCAATTTTATGAGGAGTAGGTTCCTCTTGTGATCTTGAGGTTGCTTTTTCAAAAAAAAAGGACCAATTTTTCTAACGAAAAATTGGTCCTTTTTCTTGAAAAAATCAGCTTGCATCACAACATCACAACATGGCTACCTCCCTTTTATATCCTGTAAGTATTTTTCCAACTCCATAGCATCATACACCAGTACTTCCCTGGCTTTGCTTCCTTCACTTGGTCCTACAATCCCCATGGCTTCTAATTGATCCATGATACGTCCGGCACGGTTATAGCCCAACTTAAGTCTACGTTGGATCATAGAAGTGGAACCATGTTGGTTTTGTACAATCAGACGAGCGGCATCTTCAAACATATCATCGAGATCAGAATATTTCAGGCCGGAAGTACCGTGGATTTCATCATCTCCATGGAATTCTGGCAACCAATAGGGTTCAGGGTAGCCTTGCTGACCGGAAATGTAGTTGATGACTCGTTCTACTTCCGGAGTGTCTACAAAAGCACCTTGCAGACGGACCATTTCTCCGTCTACAGACAACAACATATCACCACGACCTATCAACTGATCTGCACCACCTGCATCCAGAATCGTTCTGGAATCTACTTTTGCAGATACCTTGTAAGCAATCCTGGCTGGGAAATTGGCTTTAATGACACCGGTA
>JBCBCD010000497.1:0-5593 GCA_038530915.1 Bacteroidota bacterium | reverse complement strand
ATCAATTAACAAAGACAACTTTGTTCGAGTTTGAATTTTGTACTCAAATTTATTTACGATCAAAACCAATAGTCCACCTACAAAACCTGCTCCAACTAGAGGGAAAACTTTTTTCATAGCTATCTCATTGAAATTAATTAATCCTAAATAAATTTGAGTACAAAATTCAAACTAGTACAAAGTTGTCTTTGTTAATTGATTTTTTTGCTTTAACAGGAGTTTAAAGTCATGTTCTATTGTGTTAAAGTTTTCTAAATAAAAGGATAGGAAGAAAAACTTATCATAATAGTTATGCTTTAAATAAATGGGAATAATACATTTTCCCAAAAAATACTTACACAATTTTTATCTACTCCTTTTCATTATGGTAATTTAGAAATTGTACTTTTGTAGGCAACGAAGAAAGGATGGAACAACATACAATAATTGATGAAACAGATATGGTCGACCTGTTGCGACCTAAGACACCACTTGAAAGAGCTTTTCTGGAAGATCCTTCCTTCCAAGAAGGCTTGAATTGGGGTACCCCTCGTTATGGCCACCCCGAAGGAGCTGTTTACAAACATATCATTGAAGTATGCAGCAATATCGATGCGATGGCTATAGATACAGAAATGAGAAGCAAACTGAGAATTATTGCCTTCGTTCATGATACTTTCAAATATTGCGAACATAAAGGAACTCCCAGAGACTGGACCAAGCATCATGCCATATTTGCCAAAAACTTTTTGGAAAAGTACACAGATGATAAAACGCTCTTGAAGGTAGTCGAATTTCACGATGAAGCCTACTACTGCTGGCGCTTGCATTATATCTATCACAATCCGGATGGAAGTGAAAGTAGATTGAATGCATTACTCAGAGTACTTGGTAATGACCTTCAATTGTATTATTTGTTTTTTAAGTGTGATACTTTAACCGGCGATAAAAATCTAGCTCCGTTGCGTTGGTTTGAAGCCAACATACCGAATATAGAAATCACCAAAGTGGAGGGGAAACAATAAATCGCTCTTCCGGTATCTTTTCATTTTTTTTCATTTTTTTCATTTTTCTGGAACGATTTTCTAAGAGCTTGAGTTAGTGCTGATGTGCACATGTGAAATTGCCATGGTAATTCATTGAATTACATTAACCAAGACCGTTTTTTATTACCTGAAGCGACTCAACAAACCTAAAGTTAAAGGAGCCAACTTGATGTCATACTTAACTTCTAGTCAGTATGAACATTTGGAATTCCTTGTTGAGTGGGCTTAAATCTGGTAATATGGTAAATGATCTTTGGCTTAATGCAAAATTAACACGAATAAAATCTTATTTTTATGGTGGTACAAGCAGAAAATCTGAGCATGATCGATAAAAACCGGATATTTGAGGAAGAGTTTTTGCCTCAATTAGATTCATTATATACCTTCTCATACCACCTAACCTATAATGAGGAAGATGCCAATGATCTAGTTCAGGAAACCTATTTAAAGGCTTTCCGGTTTATCGAGCGTTATGAAGAGGGAACCAATGCAAAAGCATGGCTCTTTAAAATACTGAAGAATATCTTTATCAATCAGTATCGCAAAAAAACAAAGCAACCTACTCAAATTGATATTGACGAATTATTCAACCCTCAGGTGGAAGAAGATGATTCTCAATACTCAAGCTATATGGATTTGAGAGAAGAAATGTTTCAATCCATGATGGGAGATGAAGTAACAAATGCAGTCAATACTTTGCCAGTTGCTTCTCGAGTTGTAATTTTGCTTTGTGATATTGAAGGATTTAGTTACGAAGAGATTGCAAGCATTCTGAATATTCCTATTGGAACGGTCAGATCCAGATTGCACAGAGCAAGAAATATGTTGAAAGACAGACTTAAAGGATACGCAAAATCTTTAGGATATTAAGGAAAAACTGAGCATCGCCGTATGGTTGATGCTCGTTTTTCCTTTTATTATATTAGTAAACATTATTGATTGATTTTATTTAACCATGCTATTTTTTTCAGAAGGAGGAGTGCTGAAGATGAAATTAACAACCCAAACATTTAGCATTAACTCTAAATCAATCCCAGCCTAAAAAACTTCATACAACAGTACACTCTATCTATTGTCGCAACCGATTACTATCTTTTTGATGAGTATCATCTTTATCAAAAAAAAATAGAATCTGGTAAAAATTATGGATTGAAATAAATAGCAACAAAACCTCTAAACATGAGAGATCAAAATTATCAGGAGCTGGTCAAAAAAGTAACCATGTACTTGGATAATGAATTAAATGAAAATGCAGAAAGGGAATTACTAAAAGAAATTAAAGCTAACCCAGCATACCTGAAAATCCTTAGTCAGGAAAAATCTTTCAAAGAGTTTATAAAAAGTCGCATTCATCGCCGCAAACCATCTCCAGCGCTCATCCAATCTATAAAGAGCAAAATAAAAACTTCACCCATAGAATCTACTTTATAGTTTTATTATCTATTTCGCTTTGTGCCCTTGCATAAAAAGCTAGTCGATTATCAAAAGAAACCAGCAAGCCTTTGAAATTTCAAAGGCTTGCAATAATCCAACTCCTATGAATCGATTACTACTTTTCATTTTCCTTGCCTTCTCCATCAATTTATCTGCTCAGGTAAAAAGTACTGCCGAACTTGAAGAACTTTTGAAACAGCTCGAAGCGGATATGCTCATCCCTTTGGATGCACAGTATAAAACCATTAAACCCCTAAAAAATACAATACAAAACTACCAGTACTCCATTAGATCCAGGAAAGAAAAATTAGAAATTAGATACCTCTTTGTTCCTGAAGATCCATCTAGTCTATCTATTAATCTTCCACACATTAAAGCCTTTTCAATGGCATCAACCATAGCTACTAATGATGAAGAAACCATCATTAGTAAAAAAAATATAGATGTCAATATGCTTAATGAAGGCTTTAAAGCAGATTGGGGAGCTACCTATTTTTTTAAGCCCAAAACCGCCTTTGCACCTTTCCCACATTGCCAAATGCTATGCTTACACAAGGAAAATAAAGGCACGATATATGTATTCTTTCTCTTTGATGATCCTAATAATCAAGCATTAGATGCAAGATTTTTTGCCATACAATTTCTAGATTGATATTATTTTTTTGTCTTTTTCCTCCTCTGTATATCGTTATCAGAATCAAACTATATTATTTTTGTACTAGTTTGACTGAACAATAATTAGATTTAAACAGTCAATTGTATATGATTCATTTTTTACTTGGTTATCCACTTAAGTGCTAACCTCCCTAACCAAACCACCCTTTTCATGGAAGCCATTAGTGTATTCGACATGCTTAAAATAGGCATTGGTCCTTCCAGTTCTCATACATTAGGACCTTGGCGCGCTGCTCAAGAGTTCGTTGAAGAATTGAAAGAAAAGAAGCTTTTCTATACTTGCTCAAAGGTACAAGTCCATCTTTATGGTTCTCTAGCGCTTACTGGTCACGGACACGGAACAGATATAGCTGTGTTACTAGGTTTAAGTGGCCAAGACCCTGTGACCATTCCTGTTGATGATGTTCAAAAGATTCCTAAAGAAATCATCTCTACCAAAACACTAAACATTAATCAAGAGCGAAAACTACCTTTTGATTATGAAGCGGATATAGTTTTTCACTTTGCAGAATGTCTCGAAGGTCACGCTAATGGCATGGTTTTTCAGGCATTTAACCAATATAATCATATTGAGTTTGCCTCAACTTATTTTTCAGTGGGTGGTGGCTTTGTTGTTTGTGAAGGCAAAGATGATGGCCAAACTGTAGCCAAAAAGCCCTTTCCTTTTCCCATTTCTAAAGGTTCTGACTTGGTTTCCTATTGTCAAATTTCAGACCATAAAGATTGTATATCTGAGGTTGTCTGGAAGAATGAATTGGCATGGAGGTCACCTGAAGAAGTATCTAAAGGCTTACTTACCATATGGGATGTTATGAAATCTTGTATTTATAGAGGATGTCATACCGAAGGAGAATTGCCCGGTGGGTTAAATGTAGTCAGAAGAGCAGCAGGTATTAACAAGAAGTTATTACCTGATGTAGAATACCATAATGCAGATGATTGGATGCGCTTCATTATGCATGGCCGTTTTGGTTTTTCAGAAATCATTAAATGGATAGGTTGTTTTGCGATGGCTGTCAATGAAGAAAATGCCAATTTTGGAAGAGTGGTTACTGCTCCTACTAATGGTGCTGCGGGTGTTATTCCAGCTGTTTTAATGTACTACTTATGCTTTTGTGCCAAAGATGTAAAAGAGGAAGAAATTGTAAGGTTCCTTTTAGTATCCGGAGAAATTGGAAGCCTGTTTAAAAAAGGATCTACTATATCAGCTGCTATGGGCGGTTGCCAGGCAGAAATTGGAGTTTCCTCTGCTATGGCTGCAGCTGCATTAACGGAAAGGCTGGGTGGATCAGCTCAACAATCCTTAATGGCAGCAGAAATAGCGATGGAACATCATCTTGGACTCACCTGTGATCCAGTTGGTGGCTTAGTACAGGTCCCTTGCATCGAACGCAATTCCATGGGAGCCATGAAAGCCATTACCGCAGCAAAAATTGCTTTGGAAAGTGAACCTTCAAAGGCCAAAGTATCTCTGGATGATGTAATAAAAACCATGTGGGAAACGGCTCAGGATATGAATACCAAGTACAAAGAAACCTCTCAGGGTGGATTGGCGACTCAGATCGCTATTTCGGTTCCTGAATGCTAGTTGGTTTGGTCTAATGTCGAAGGTCTAAAGCAACTTTAGATCTTCGACATCAGAGTATAATAATCAACTCACCTGTAGGACAGTATCGTCTATAATCACAAAAACCTGATCGCCCATCTTAGGCAGTACTTCGCCCATTCCTGTGAATGCACCAAAAGCAGGAAGAATGCCTTGTTTTTTACCAAAATAAAAGCAAGGAAGACGCAATCGTTGCTTGGCAGAGCCATTTAAAACAACGCAGGGATGGATATGTCCCGATAGATTATAAAGATACTCATGCACTTTTTCCAATGGGTGATGGGTAAGGATAAAAGGCTCTATAACATAACCTTCAGTATGTACAATTAATCCAATCTTTTCGTATTGAGCAGCATCCAGGATATCATGATTCCCCTCAACCAATTCGAAAGCAATGGTATTGAATTGTTTCACCAAATCACCTAACTCATTCAAGGAATGATTCCATTCGCTATGAAAAAGGTCGCCCAAAAAAATGACTCGGCTAGGTTTAAATTCCAGTAATAATGCAATAAGCTTATCCATATTGCTATCACTAACTCCCATGGGTACTGCCAAACCTGCCTTGCGAAAGTGTGCAGCTTTGCCCAAATGCAAGTCTGCCAGAAAAAGAGTTTCTTCTTTTTCCCAGTAAGCTCCTGCTTTAGCATCCAACGATAATCTTTCACCCGCCACTTTCGCCTTGATCATATTGATGATGTTTATTAAGCTCCGCACAAATTAAATACTGATAACTCTTGAAAAGTGTAAATATTTAATGTTTAGAGCAGATACACTTCGTTAAAAGCTGAAGTATACATAGAAGTTGTTTAAAGTTTTCTCACCTACTTGCGCACAAAGCATTATGAACCCT
>JBCBCD010000496.1:0-5602 GCA_038530915.1 Bacteroidota bacterium | reverse complement strand
AGCTCACTAATATTTCTGATGCTGCCGGTATTCAGTTCATGAATTTAGAGCATCCTTATCCCCACGAAAAGCCACCATTTGGTTTGGCTGGCTGGACGAAAGACGGTCGTTCCATCATCTTGAATCATAAGTATGACCTATGGTCGCTTAAGCTGGATGGTTCTGCTGCCGAGAACATCACCCGAGGCATGGGCGACAAAGAAGAAGTTCGCTTTCGATATGTATACCTTGACTATGAAGATCCATTCATTGATACCGACAAACCACTTCTATTAAAAGCCTATGGTGAATGGACTAAAAAAGAAGGTTTTTACCAACTTATGGTGGGTAAAAAGCCCAAGCAACTCATCTTTGATGACTATGCATTTGTAAACATAAGAAAGGCCAGAGACACAGATCAGGTGGTTTTTACAAAACAGTCTTTTGTGGAATTCCCTGATTATCATGTCAGTGATCTTTCATTACAAGAGTCGGTACAACTCACCCATGCCAATCCGCAACAGGCACAATACAAATGGGGATCTAAAGTGCTCATTGATTATACCAACAGCAAAGGGGAGAGACTACAAGGTACGCTAACGCTTCCTCCTGATTATGAAGCAGGCAAAAAATACCCCATGGTGGTTTATTTCTATGAAAAAATGTCCGATAGACATCACCGCTACTATATGCCGTCCTATGATGATCGCCCACACGGCTCCACCTATGCGAGCAATGGGTACTTGTTCTTCCAGCCAGATAATGTTTATGAAGAAGGAAGGCCAGGTACTAGTTCCTTGGACTGCATCACTTCAGCTACGCAAAAAGTCATTGATTTGGGTTACGCAGATCCCGAAAGGATCGGACTACAAGGACACAGCTGGGGTGGTTATCAGTCGTCATTTATATTGACCCAAACGGATCTATTTAAATGTGTGGTAACCGGAGCACCTCCAACCGACCTGGAGAGCTTCTACAATAATATTTATGGCAATTCAGGAACCAACCATACGGGTATTATGGAAATTGGACAAGTCAGAATGGGTAGAGGGGTTACGCCGTGGACTCATCGTAAAATATATCAAAGAGAAAATCCGATGTTTCACGCCCCAAATATCAAAGTACCCTTTATGATATTACATGGCACCGCCGATGGAGCAGTTGATTGGACTCAGGGGTTAGAGTTTTATAATGCTGCCAGAAGGTTAGGTAAAGAAGTGATTTTCTTATCCTACCCAGGTGAGCCTCATCATCTAAGAAGAGAGGCTAATCAAAAAGATTTTCAAACGCGCATGAAGCAATATTTCGATCACTACTTAATGGACAAAGAAGCTCCTGAGTGGATGAAAAAAGGCATTCCACACCTAGAAAAGCTTTATGAAAAGGCCAATTAGGTGAGGGGTGGTTTTAAAGAAAAAACTTCGTTTTTTCTTTAAAACCACCTAAATTCTGTAAACTTATCTATTCAAATCCAATACTATGAATCAACCTACTCTCCTTAAGTACTTCGTATTTTTTTTTATTCTCCTTTTTTCCAATGACATACTAGCACAAAAAATTGATCAATCAGCTTACCAAAATCTAGATTATCGTATGATTGGTCCATTTAGAGCAAGCAGAACGGTAGGTGGCGTAGGTGTCCCCTCTCAACCGAATGTGTTTTACATGGGCGTTAACAATGGCGGAGTTTGGAAAACCGATGATTATGGACGTACCTGGAATCCCATTTTCGATAGCGCTCCAACGGGTTCTGTGGGAGATATTGCCGTTTCAGAGTCGAATCCTGACATACTTTATGTGGGCAGTGGTGAGGGCTTGCATCGTCCTGATCTTGGTGTAGGAGATGGAATTTTTAAAAGTACTAATGGAGGCAAGACTTGGGAACATATAGGATTAAAAGACGTCCAGCAGGTAGGTCGATTGATTGTCCATCCAATAGATCCAGATATTGTTTATGTAGCTGGACTTGGTCATCCTTATGGTGCTAATGAAGAGCGTGGGGTTTTCAAAACTACCGATGGAGGCAAAAGCTGGGATAAAGTGCTTTATATTGATCAACATACCGGAGCCATTCAGGTAGAATTTGATCCCAATGATCCCAACATAGTGTATGCGGATCTATGGGAACATCAGGAAGGCCCTTGGGAGAATGCCAGATTTTCTGGTCCCAATAGTGGTCTGTATAAATCTGTTGATGGTGGTGACAACTGGAAGAAACTAACCAAAGGCTTGCCTACTGCTGAGCAGGGATTGGGCAGAATAGGTATTGGTATTTCAAAAAGCAATTCCAATTTAATCTTTGCAACTGTTGATGCCAAAGAAAATGGAGGCATCTATAAAAGTACCGATGCAGGTGAATCATGGACTTTCCTTAATGATGATTATCGCTTGTGGGGAAGAGGCAGTGATTTTGGCGAGATTAAGGTACATCCTACCAACCCAGATAGATTGTACGTAGGTAATATTGCTTCCTACACTTCTGCAGATGGTGGTAAAACCTGGATGTCTTTGAAAGGAGCACCCGGTGGAGACGATTACCACAGGATATGGATCAATCCCAATAATCCGGAGATCATGCTTTTTGTTGCTGATCAAGGTGCAGTCGTCACGGTAAATGGTGGAAGAACCTGGAGTTCTTGGTACAATCAACCGACTACCCAACTCTATCATGTGAGTACCGACAATCAATTTCCTTATTGGGTGTATGGTGGTCAGCAAGAGAGTGGGGCGATTGGTATTGCCAGTAGAGGAAATGGAGGACAAATTAGTTTTAGAGAGTTTATTGGAGTGGGTGCCGATGAATATGCCTATGTAGCTCCAGACCCAAAAGATCCGAATATCATTTATGGCGGACGAGTAATGCGGTTTGATAAGAGAACCGGGCAAGCACAAAATATTGCACCAGAAGCACTAAGATCTGGCAAATACCGCTATGTAAGAACCATGCCTTTGATGTTTCATCCGGCAGATGATAATATGTTGCTCTTCGCTACCAATGTACTTTGGAAAACCATGAATGGCGGTCAAAACTGGGAAATCATTAGTCCAGATCTCACTTATGAGCAGCCACCTATTCCAGCCAGTGTTGGTAAGTATAAGACCAAGGAAATGGAATCCATGGCCAGAAGAGCTGTGATTTATGCTGTGGCACCTTCGTCCTTAGATCTTGATCTCATTTGGGCGGGTACAGACGATGGCAAAGTGCATGTAACAAAGAATGGTGGTAAAGACTGGGTCGATGTAACTCCTCCTCAGATGAGTTCCTGGGATAAGGTTTCTCAAATAGATGCTGGTCATTTTGATAAAAATGTAGCTTATTTAGCCATCAATGCCATTCGCAAAGATGATATGAAACCCTATGTTTATAAAACAACAGATAGTGGTAAAACATGGGAGCTGGTTACCAATGGAATGAATCCATTTGGTCCGGTTAATGTGGTGAGAGAAGATCCCCAAAGGGCAGGATTACTATATGCCGGGACGGAACGAGAAGTATATTTCTCTATAGATGATGGCCAAAACTGGCAGTCTTTGCGCAACAATATGCCTGCTTCTTCCATTCGTGATTTGGTCATCCATGAAAATGATTTGGTGGTTGGTACCCATGGACGTTCTGCCTGGATATTGGATAATATTGCTCCACTTAGAGAAGTGAAAGAAGCGATTAGTGCCAGTGCGTTTTTGTTTCAACCATCTCCAGCTATCAGAGTACGCGATAATATGTTTTCAGACACTCCTCTCCCACCCGAGGAGCCCACCGCTCAAAATCCACCAGATGGAGCAATTCTTGACTATTTGATCGATAAAGAAGTGGAAACCGTAAAATTGGAGATCGTTAATCCTGCTGATGGTTCTGTCATCCGCACCTACAGTAGCAATGATCCGGATATAGAATATGACACAACTGCTTTTCCACATCCAACCTATTGGATCAGGCCTCAACAAAAACTAGGTACTAGTAAAGGGCAGCATAGATTCATCTGGGATCTAAAATATACACCTCCAAGGGGAGCAAATAGACAGTTTTCTATCGCAGCCACTTATAAAAATACACCCAGTGGACCAGTAGGACCCTTGGTCATGCCGGGCAACTATACCATTCGACTAACTGTCGATGGTGAAACATTTGAAAAAACATTAAAAGTGGAGATGGACCCAAGGGTAAATGTTTCAAATGACGATCTCGCAATGCAGAGTACACTCAGTAAAATATGTTATGATTCGTATCATGAACTACAGGATATACTGGAGACGATTGATGCCAATTCTAATTCATCACAGCAAGCACGCGAATTGAGAGGAAATGGGAAAGCTGGAGAACCTGACATTCTCTATGGAAGTATTAGGCAAACCCCAATCGAAAAGGAAACGGTCGTAGGTTTGCAGCAAAAGTTTCTGTATATGCTAAAGTTATTTCAAACTGCTGATGCTAAGGTCTCTACACAGGCTATTGAAGGGGTTGAGTTGTTGAAAATTTCCCTGGAAGGTATGTAGAAGAGGTGGGAGGATTTATAACCAAACTAAATGGGAAGTAATAGGAGTGTTTAATTTTCAAAATTATTCCCTTGGATCAAGACCTAAGGCTCTAACCAAATACATCATCGACTAAAGCGTAAGCACCAAATACCCTAGAAATGCTGTACTTATAGCTAACCCAAGCCAGGCTGAAATGTATTTGACATTTTCAATGAGCTTACGCTTTTTTGACATGTTCTCAAGAATGGAATATTTATCCATTACGATGTACATACATCCGAAGATAGACCAACTTGCAGCAGAGGCAATATCAAGCTTAATCAGATACAGCAGTCCTATAACGATTAACTCGAAGCCGACCAACAGATTTAATATTTCCATGGTCTTTTTCATTTTAACAAACGCACTCATCATCGCAACAAGATAAATCTTTCAAATAAAAATTATTGAATTTGTATTCATTAAGAGCCTCTTCTATAATTTCAAGAGGAACCTCAACTCTTTTTGCAATTTCTTCAGCTACGATAGCAAATCTTTGCCTGTATTTATAGATAAAGCAAAAAAGGGCTGTCCCGTGTTTCACCTGAGGTCCTACAAGGAATAAGTTTTTCGTTTTTTGAGATTCATCAAAATCGGTCAAGAATGGATAGCCATCCTCAAATTCAAATAATTCTTTTACTAGTTTTAGACTTGTATCAAAACCTGTACAGTTGATGGGCTCGTCATCTGATGTGAATGTTTGGCCATCATCTGTTTTTATTATGTATTTGGCATTCTCAAACTTAACCTGTTCAACTCTCGTTTCCGCGTAGTAATCAATACCATCTGAATCCTCTTTTATTCTATCACGAGTAAAGGGCGAGAGCGAATAACTTGAATCGCTCTTTATCAATTCCAAATAATTGAAATCATCAATAAGTGTTACTTTTTTACCGATTTGCACTAAGTTTATGGCGGCATCAAAGCCTGATTCATAGGCTCCAATTACAACACTCTCTTTACCTAATACATCTGAAAAAGAACTGATTTCAGAGTAGTGAGTGCACAAATGTTCTCCTTTAAAGGAATTTGTTTTGGGATATTGATACTCCCCAGCGGCCCATTTCCTCTCAATTCGCGTGCTTGCTGTGATGAATTAGAATTGGCA
>JBCBCD010000495.1:0-5606 GCA_038530915.1 Bacteroidota bacterium | reverse complement strand
TATTTGGATATTGCCAACCGTTTTTTGACCTTCACACAAAACCTTCTGGTCAATCACAAGCTGTCAGAATATCATACAGGTTATAGAGCATTTGGTAAAAATGTTCTGACCGGAATCAATTTCAATGAAAACTCAGATGACTTTGTTTTTGATAATGAAATGCTCTCCCAAATCATCTATGCTGATTTTGGCATAGCAGAAGTGACTTGTCCGACCAAGTATTTTGAAGAAGCTTCTTCCATTAACTTCAAGCGAAGTGTGAAATATGGATTGGGAGTTCTTAGAGTTTCCATCAATCACTTTTTACAAAAAAGAGGATTAGTGAAGCTTAAGTTGTATAAGTCCGTTACTATTTAATTTCATCCTTTATCAAAATAATGTCCTCGGCTGTATTAATATATCCAGGCAATCCTTGGTTGGTTACATTTTGGAAAGCGGCAAATTTATGCCCTTCATTCCTCAAGCTATCCAACAGCTCTAATGGTGGGTACCAATGATAGGCATTGACATTTTGATAAAACATCAATTCTGTATCTTCAAAACCTTTACAATTAAGAATGACTCGGTCTTCCAACTCTTCAAAGGGGTAGGTTTTGAATACCGTAGTATTGTTGATTTTATTGTTTCTAAATTCGTTGGTTTCAGCTCTATATTCTGCAATCAAATCGGGTTTTAGTACGTACCAACCCAATGCTAAAAATAAAACGAGAAAAACAATACTTTTCTCTTTGAGTTTGATTTGTTCCAACAAATAATCAATGCCAGAATAGACAATCATCGCTATTAGTATCCACATCAAACTATACACCGGAAAAGTATAAGCCGGCATTTTGGTTTTTACCACAAAAGAAAAGAAAGCATAAAGTACTACGATCATCGTCAAAAAAGAGATCGTTAGCTTATTAGAAGTATTTTTTTTCAAAAAGGGTACTATAAAAGCAAAAGGAAGAATAAACCAAAATAACTTTCCATAAAGCAATTGTAGATTATTGATGTGAAACCATATACCTCCTACTTGGTTATCCAGTACTTCAAAAATGTGTTTGCCATTATGACCAAACATTATGGCTGCTTCTTCAGGGAATGTACTGAGGATATAAAGTTGCCAAGGTAAAAATACACAAACCGATATGATGAAGGCCAATGTAATGTGTCCCCATCTTTTTAAATCTCTTCTAAACGTTTTATTGAGCAGAATATACAGTCCCCATCCTCCAAATACTAACAAACCGGTTAGCCATTTAATTAAAATAGCACAACCTATTAGTATCCCAAAAATGATACTCCATTTGATATGTTTTTCACTTTGCAAATACCTTGTAAACGCCCAAATTCCGGCAGTAACATAAAAAGCAAAGCCTAAATCATTGTGTTCTAAACTTAGCCTACCTGCCGTGAGCTCCAATTGATAATAAGAAAACGTAAATAAAAAACTTGCCAGAAAAGCAATGTTTGTATTCTTGGTCCAATATTTAGCAATTTGGAAAATGAAATAGATGGAAATCACTCCCATTAAAGCGGAAGGAAGTCGTACCGCAATTTCATTAGTACCAAAGAAGAAAATACTAATGGCCATTTGCCACATGAAGAATGGTTGCTTATGTACCCATATATGATTACAACACCAGGCTTCCATGTCATAAGACATAATTGGGTCTACCCTCAACATTGGCTTAAATGGATATTGCGACAAGTTTTTTGCTACCAATGCATGATACCTCTCATCCCAGTCGTGCAAAAATGGATCTAAAGAAATCATCAGCATTCGCATCAAAAAACCCGAAAAAAGCAATAACCCAAGTCCAAGCTTAAAATTTGATTTAAACAATGCAAAATACAACCCCACCAATCCAGGTATACTAGCTATAACTAAACCGTATAATGTAGAATCAGAGTAAAATATCATAATTTACAAATGGCGTTTAGCATTGAATAATTACTTTTCTTGAATGCATATTACAACTTTCTAGCCTGAAAAAAATAGTCATTCAAATTCTTTTGAAAAACAAAGCAAAAAAATCAAGGCTGCATAAAAACCATAGTTTTTTGCTCTTTCTTTCAAAATTTGTGATAACTCATATTCCTTATAACCTTATCAACTCATAATCTTTTAAACTAAACTACGGTTGCGCATACAAGCAAGGCGTTTCACTACGATCAAAAATGATGCCTTCCAAACGCTGTAATACCAAGTTCAATTTCTTTTGATTCAGATCATATTGCCCAAGTAGTTCTGCCAATTCTTCCGGCTTCAAGGCATTGTAATCCTGACTTACCACCTTCCCATAAGTATCAAACAATTGGAGCAATTCCTCCTTATCTTTTTTCATGGCGTCCAGGATATAAACAGATACTTGCAAAGAATCTTTATTTTCCCCTATGAAAGCATCCAGCTTCTGATAAATATTATCGTAACAATTGATGTTGTTGTAGTATTCGGTGGCGACACGAGTATATCTGCGTTTGTTTTCTGAATGAGTAGCCATTTCTATGGCAGTAATCTGCTCTTGGACTTTCTTGGCACACAACAAGCATAAAGGGTATTGATTGGTCGCTCTAGTATACAACTCCTCCTTTGTAGCATTGATGCTGAGGTTGGGATCTATCTGGAATGCTTTTTCAAATAAGGCTTCCTCTATCAAATTCAGTTGTTTTAAGGTAGCATTGTAAGTTTGCAAAGATTCTATGGATTTAGGTATTCGCCCTTGAATCTCTATTTGTTGTACGCGGTCTCTGAAAAAGGATAATAACTCCACATGGCTATAAAGTTCGCTTTTATCCAATGTAGGATAACCAAAATAGCCTTCCTTCTTTTCCAGGAAAGTTGCTATTGATTTGGCCCGGGTCAGCAATTCACTATTGAACCACAAGTCCACATCATTCATAACATTGGCATACAAGCGGTTGTATTTGTCTTTAATGATAGGATCTTCATATTTTTGAACTTTTCTTAACTGCGTCGTTTTTAGTTTTTTTATATCAAAATAAATATCAATCATTCGAGAATAGGCCTGCCAATCCGGATACTTGGTATTGACAGATTTTTTGAAAAGCTCAAGTTGGTGCTTTAGTCCCAAAGCTAATTTTAGGGTTTCCAAAAATTCCTTTTCTACTTCCTTCTTCTTCAAGTTTCTGATTTTTCTAAAATCTTTGGATTTGCGTTCTACATATTGTGGCGTGTAGGCCAATTCAGAATGATCCGTATTGTATTCTGCCTTGGTTTGTACAACTAATATGTATACAGAGCGATTATTGTCAATCTTATTTCTGACATCATCCACTTTCTCTACTGTAGTCATATCGAAATAATTAGCAGCTCTTTGTTTGTTAATGTCCCAATGCACCTTATACAAGGTAGCAGAAACCACCTTTTCCTGATACAAGGCACTCAACTCTTTGTCTAAGAGTTTTATGTAAAACTCACTCGTCATTTTACCATTGGAACTTACTTTTTCCAAATTGTTCAGGCCTGTAGATACCTGTGGGATCACCTGATTGGTCAAGCTGAGGAAAGACAGCGGAGCAGCTACCAAAGAGGTGGCGGTTTTACCCAGATCAATAGAAATCTTAGCCGTTTTTTGCCAAAAATCAGCAGAACCACTGGCACTTATGGATTCGAATTTAACTTTGGCTAAAATATCACCATCCTTTAACACAGCATCTGGTACATTTTCCAAAAATCTACCTCCATACTCTGTGACACGAGAAGCATTCTTAGGATCTCGAATATCGTGAATCATTAAGGGAATGGTGATGTCAGAATCTTTTTTTAAGGGGTCTTTAATGGCTATAGCCAGGTACATGTACTGAGGGTAGTCGCCTTTTTTAAGACCTAGTTTTTTTCTTTCCGAACCCGTTAATTCTTCACCTGAAAATACGTCATCCAGCCGATGTCCATTTAGCAAATAGACATAAGCAGAGTTCAGGTTGTAATCTGAAGAAGGAAATTCGGATGTTGTCCAGGTTTCAACTGCTGTAGCAGTAATACTTTGTGCATGTAAACAGCCAGTAGTAGCAAACCACAACAGTAAGGAGGCAAACAATAAGGTGATTCTTTGCATAAGTAGATGTGATTGTTGATAAATAAATAGCCTTTCTATATATGTAAATACAAATTTAAAAAAAGGTAACATTAGTTTTAATATTAATAGCATGTGTAAAAAGTGCGGATGCCCTTTTTACACATGCTATTAACGCATTATATTTTTAAATTGATAGAAATAGTAGCTTTTTTAAGCCATTTTTTTGTTTTCTTAAAGAAATTTAGCGCTAATGGTTTGCGTTATTTTAAAATGGATTCAAGTTGATCCAATTTAACAACAAATCAATTTCAAATGAATAAATCAACTTTGCTTTTTGCGCTCTTTCTTTTACTAAGCGCTTTCACATTATCTGCTCAAAATACTGATGTCATTGATGATACGCTTGAAAAATATATCAAAGCAACCAATGAAAAAGATTGGAATGCCGCTTTGGATCTAGTCTATGAGAAACTTTTTACCCTTGCACCTAAAGAACAAATGTTGGCTATGTTTCAACAAATGGATGCCATGGGTATGAGTATTAAAATGACCGACTACAGCATCACCAACAAATCAGAACCTATTGAAGCCGATAGCAGTCAGTTTGTGATTGTCAACTACGACTCCAGAGAAAAACTTACCCTAAATAATGAAGCTTTTTCCGGCGATGAGATGATCAATATGATGAAGCAACAATTTGTAATGACTTATGGAGAAGATGGCGTTAGCTGGGATAAAGAGAGCAAAACCTTTGATCTCAAAGGCAAAAAAACCATGCTAGCCATTAGTAAGGATGGAGAAAACTGGAAATTCATTGAATACAAGAATACCGACCCGAATCAGAAGATGATCTTTAGTCAGATTATTCCTGCTGAGGTAATTGAAGCACTCAATTAGTTTTTTGTTGTTGGTTGTTGGTTCTTGTTGTGCCAACAACCAATAACAAAAAAACAGCAACTATTTCTTACTAAATCCATGCAAATTCTGTGAAACAAAGTTATCCGGAAATTCTTCTACTCCTGGGAAACCCAGTTTAATGTCTCTTCCACTCTTTGGCATGTGCACCGTTTTGAAGATATAATCCCAAACAGCCAGTGTCAACCCGAAATTAATGCCACGAGGATGAGAGTCGGGCATTTCATAAGCATGATGCCAGATGTGCATTTCAGGATGATTGAATAAAATTTTCATAAAAGGTCCAAAAGCAATTACACCTATTCCTACTCCACCTAAAATGATGATGAGTTGTTGCCACAAAATAGCTGTTTGCAATATCGTCAGCTCAAAAGCTCCTGTTGCCATCACTATTCCAATCAATCCACCCAATATCCCTCCAGTAACTTTTCCTGAAACACTAATATTCGAATGATTGTAGTGTCCAACCGTTAAGGTAAACAAATGAATGATAAAGAAGTCATACAAACCTATCCCCAATAAAGCCAAAGGGATATATTCTAAAGTGCGATACACTATATTTTCCATCCAATGGTAACGCAAGTGAGCTGCAAAGCCCATTTCTGCTACAGAATGATTCACCGTTTGTTGCATAGCAATGCTTTTCTTTGGGAATTTCATAAGGTGCAT
>JBCBCD010000494.1:0-5606 GCA_038530915.1 Bacteroidota bacterium | reverse complement strand
GAAACAGCTATCGTAACGATTAACCTGGTAACTTCTGTAGTAGCCAAAGCCGACCCTGCGGTTTTAAATATGACTGAACGTATTATAGGTTTTCATCGTGGACATAATTATCTTTTTGATATTAACAGTAGTTGTAGTTTTGAATTGATTGAATGTACCTTGAATGGGAGGCCACAACCTTTTAGAAATGGAGTATTCTCAATATATCTAAGTTGTTTTTCGATTGGTAGCAATGAAGTGGTCCTAAAAGTCAGAGATGCTACAGGAAACATCATTTCGGGGAAAGTTCAAGTTGTGGTGAATGATCTTGCAAAACCAGTCATCAGTAAAAAGGACGCCACCATCAATTTAGATGAAAATGGTAATGCATCGATCAAGCTGGAAGATGTTACTAAAAGTTATTCTGACAATTGTGGCATTGAAAGAATTACCGTATCCCCCAATACCTTTGATTGTTCCAACTTAGGTGCCAATGAAGTAATAATCACTGCTATAGATCGTAGTGGCAATACCACTACTAAAAAAGCCATCGTCACGATTGCACTCAATGAGCCTACTTCGGTAACCCCTAAAGTTAATCCTTTGGTATTAGATATGACAGGGGACATCAAGAGCTTTACCTACACCCATGAAACGCTTTTTGATATTGAAAGTGCTTGCAATGTAGAGCTTTTGGCATGCAGCTTAAATGGAATTCCAATAAGTTTAGAAAATGGTGTATTTCACATAGACCTGTCCTGTGCTGAAGTCGGTAGCAATGAAGTCATTTTGAAGGTAAAGGATGTAGCTGGAAATATGGTGACGGGTAAAACTCAAATTGAGTTGAATGATGCATCAAAACCACAAATCACGCTAAGAGACATCACAGTTAGTTTGGATGAAAATGGTCAAGCAAATTATGAGTGGGAGGATGTGGTTGTAGAGGAGTTTGATAATTGTGGCATCCTGAGCAGGACTTTATCTGCTAATACCGTTGATTGCGCTCAAGTAGGAGCGAATACAGTTACAATTACTGCTGTTGATGTTAATGGAAACATGACTTCAAAAACCGCTACCATTACAGTAATAGATGAAATTCTGCCCATAGCTAGATGCAAAGACGCTACAGTAACTTTAGATGAAAGTGGAAGCACTTTGCTTACACCGGAAATGATCGATGGCGACTCTTACGACAACTGTTCTATTGATGCTTATACTTTGGATTGGGATGAATTTAGCTGTGAGGACATTGGCACACAAACTGTTCGATTAAGTGTATTTGATCCATCGGGTTTGAGTCGATCTTGTACTGCTGAGGTGACGGTTGTACAAGGTGATGCCTTACCACCAGCTTTTAGTACTACCTCTATTACTCCTTCCTCAGGTACTGCCACGGCAAGTCTATGTGATGGTTATTTCCATTTGCAATCCACCCAGACGAGCTCTTACAATTACAAAAAAGGCTGGGGTGAGTTCACCTATGTGACAATAGAGGGAGACTTCTCTTTTACAGCAGAGCTCAAAAGCAAAAGCTCTAATGGTATTGCCGGTATTATGGTGAGAAAAGGTGGCCACGCTGAGTCCATCATGGGTTTTGTAGGACAACATGGCTTCAATATGGATGGCGGAGTTAAATTGGACGAGAATAGTAGAATGTTGCGAAATAGAAGAGGTCGTAGCAGCCGTACCATGGTGTTGAATGTCACTCGCCAGGGCGATGTCGTAACTTTCACACAAGGTAGAAGTGTCTTATTACAATTGAGCTTGGATTTAGGCACAAGTGCACAAGTAGGTTTGTTCCTAAGCAGTAGCAACAACGAGGAAGCCACTGCCAGTTTCAATAATGTATCCTACAGCACCAATAACACAAACGCATCCTTACAAATGTCTCCTTATGAGGGGGTAGGGGGTGGAGTTTCCACAAATTTAGAAGTCGAAGATGCAGTGTCTTCCTATGAGAGTACAGAGCATGGACTCACAACAAGTGAAGACGTTAAAGATACGGCATCCCTCTCGAGTAATCAAGAAAAAACAGTATCCCCCTTGAGGGGGTTAGGAGGTGGAAAAACCTTAGAATTAAAAACTTTCCCCAATCCATCCACCGGTTCAATCAATATCGACATCAAAGCCCTCATCGGCAATACAGCAGTATTGAATGTCTATAACTTATCCGGGCAACCTGTTTACAAGGAAAACTTAGGCATGCTTCATCAATCCTTATATCAAATAGATTTAAGTGAGCTGGAAGCAGGTATGTACATTATCAGTATCGAAGCTGCAGGACAATTATTCCATCAGAAGATCACGATCAAAAAATAAAATGAAGAGAATAATCTTGTTTCTTTTGACCATAGCTTTAAGACGAAAAGTGAGATCTAAACTTAACAGAGAAATGAAGAATAAGTATAAAACCTAAAGTAGTAGTATGAGCCGCCCAAGGATATTTCGTTTGTGTTCGTTTTACCCAGAAAAGCAGCGCTTTTTTGGGTGAAACGAACACAAACAACATAAAATTGGCTGGCGAAAAAGCACGAAGGGCTTTTGAGACAGCCGTATTAGGTCCTGCCATTGAGAACCGATAATATCGATTATACTATTTGATCAAGTCAAATAGTGAAATACCTTGCTCAAATAAGATAATAGTCTTTTCCTTTTTACAGCCACTTTTGTCTTCGATAAATATTTCAAACGAAGTACAGTAGAAGCAAACATTTAAACAATACGGTACTTCCATTCAAACGAAAAGAAATGAATACGCAAGCTACTTACAAACTCATCTTAGCACTTTTTGTAGTGCTATGTTATCAAACAACAATTTTTTCGCAGACTACTTTAAATTGTAATGGGTCTCTTCGGATTAACAGTTTAACCTATCAAGATTTAATCATTCCTGAAAATATTTCTCAGATTACCATTGAAGTAAGAGGTGGCGATGGTGGAAATGCAAGGTTAGATGGGTTGACCTGTAATATACGGGTCAGAGGAGGTAAAGCTGCTACGGTGAGGGGCACCTTTGCAGTAAGCTCGGATGAAAGTTTAGATGCCATGCGTCCCGGAGGACGGTTGAGAGTATTTACGGCAGAGGCCGGGGAAAATGAGGATACAGGTTGTGGACCATCACCTACAGGGGTATATGGAGCAGGCGGAGGATCATCTGCTGTTTTATATTTACCTCCTAATTCAGCTACATCTGATAGGTGGAGAGTATTGGCTGTGGCTGGCGGTGGTGGTGGTGGTTCGAGACCTATGGCTGGTGTTTTTCGACCTGGCAATGGAGGAACAGCTACGCCGGAAGGTAGTGGTACAAGTGATCTGGCTGGGGGAAATGCAATTAATTGTCCTCAAACAGATTTCGCAGTTTATACTGGCGGATCTATCAACTGTACAGGCGATAATATAGGTGGCAACGGAAAGACTATGGCAACTGTCTGGTCAGGGTCATTCAGCAAGAAAACTGTGCAAGTTGCTTTATTTGATAACAGTCAGGCGATAAGTACAGGAGGTACATTTAATAACATTGCAGATGGTGGTAATGGCTTTACAGGTGGTGGAGCAAGTAGACAAGGTGGTGGTGGTGGTGGTGGTTTTTTTGGTGGTGCTGCCAAACGCACATATTCTGGCGGTGGTGGTGGTAGCTATATTACTGCTTTATATTCCCCAACAAATACCAATATACAAGCAGGTTCAAAAGCTGGATCTACGAATCACCCCACTCGTGGTCATGCAATCATTACAACCAGAGTATCTAGTTCGGCTATTTGTAAAGCCAATGTAACCGTAGAATTGGGTCAGAATTTGAGTGTTCAGGAAGTAGACATGGGATCTGTATTGAATTGCAATGAATCTTTTGAACTGTATGATCCTAATCTAAACAAATCAGGAAGTTCCTTATCTTATACCTGTGCAGATCTTGACAACAACAATCTTACAGCCACTTTGCGCATTAAAAATACGAATAATCAAGTGGTAGATGAATGCAGTGTTAAGGTAGATGTAGTGGATACCACCCCACCAGGTATTGAGAATCTTTCAGGTGTACTATTAAATCCCTCCAATCTGCCTACTTTTCGCTATTTTTTGGATAATGATACAGATCCTACTGTTGTTGTTTATCCTCATCTTTTATTCAATTGGCCGGATCAATGCAATGTTGAAATCACTGAGGCAAGAGTAAACAATATACCCGCTAGTCAAGATGCTACTGGATCCTTTTATTATACATTCAGGTGTAGCAATCTTGGCATCAATCAGTTTTCCGTAACTGTTGCGGATGAAGCAGGAAATTCCAGTGATTTTACCTTTAATGTATCGATTGGAGATGCCAGTGCACCCACTATATCTAGTAAAAATACAAGCATTTCATTAGATGAAAATGGTCAAGCGAGTATCAAGCCGGAAGATGTAATGACTCAAGACCCTTACGAAAACTGTAATGCAATAACAGAACTAAAGGTAGAACCCAATACTTTTGATTGCTCCAACTTTGGTGATAATCAAGTAACGATCACCGCCATAGATGCCAGTGGCAATACCAGCACCGAAACAGCTATAGTAAGCATTCAACCCTCGACTTCAATTACCTCCAAAACCGAGGCAAGAAGTATAAATCTATTTAGTGATAATTTTCTTCAACTACATTTCTTCTTTTTTGATATTGTGAATAGTTGTGATATAGAACTTATTGAATGTACCTTAAATGGTGTGCCTATTGCCTTACAAAATGGTCAATACCTAATTGACCTTACTTGTAGTGAGGTGGGGAGCAATGAATTGATATTAAAAGTAAAAGATGCTGCTGGAAACATCATTACAGGAACTCATGAATTCTTCCTGAGAGATGCAACTGCCCCTACTATAGGCAAAAAAGACATTACCATCAATTTGGATGAAAATGGTACTACCTCCATAAGTCCTGAAGAGGTACTTCAAACCTATTCTGACAATTGTGGCATACAAACAATGACTGTACTTCCCAACAGTTTCAATTGCTCAAATATTGGAGCCAATGAAGTGACCATTACAGTTACTGATATTCATGGCAATGCATCAACTGCTACTGCACAAGTCACTGTACAAGATATTACTGCACCTACTGCGCTTTGTAAGGATGTCACGGTAAAGCTCAATAACCAAGGCCAGGCAAAGATATTGTTTTCAGCTTTTGATAATGGATCTACCGACAATTGTAGTAGTGAGATAAAATTTACTATTGATGGTCTCTCGGAAGGTACACTTTTCTGTGATATCTTGGGAGAATTTGAATTTCCTGTTGATTTGACAGATGAATATGGTAATGAAAGCAGCTGTGATGTAAAGCTTAAGATAGTCGACGATATTGCTCCCATAGCCATATGTAAAGACGCAACGGTGACCTTAGATGGAGCTGGAACTGGCTTCCTTACAGTTGATGCAATTGAAGGAGGTTCATTTGACAACTGTTCTATTGATTCCTATGCTTTGGACTGGGATGAATTCAGCTGTGAAGATATGGGTACCAACTTAGTACAATTAACAGCATTTGATAAAGCAGGCTTAAGCAGCACCTGTACTGCTGAAGTGACGGTCGTACAAAGTGATGATCTATCTGTTGACTTTAGTACCATTTCTGTGGGACCTTCTTCTGGAAC
>JBCBCD010000493.1:0-5613 GCA_038530915.1 Bacteroidota bacterium | reverse complement strand
GCTTGTGCCATACGATAGGCAGGTTTTGATTCAAATAAGAAAAAGTCACTATTGACAATGTCTTCATTTAACTGTTGCAAAGGGGTAAGATCATCTATCATCCAGAAGCTTCTACCATGAGTAGCTGCAATCAACATATTATCACGAACATGCAAGTCACGAATAGCAGTGATGGGTAAATTCAGCTGAAACGGCACCCAGTTTTTACCATCATTAAAAGATACATACATACCCCATTCCGTTCCCGCATACAATAAACCATCCCGCTTATGATCAGCACGAATAGCACGTGTATAGTAATTTTCAGGAATTCCATCCGTAATAATTTCCCATGACTTACCATAGTTGGTTGTTTTATACAGGTATGGAGTGTAGTCCCCAAATTTATACGAAGTAGCAGCAACATAGGCAACTCCTTCCTTGGTCGGATGTACATCAATACAATTCATCATATTGAGTTTGGGGCCGTCTGGTGTAACATCATTCCATTTTTTGCCCCCATCTTTGGTTACCCAAAGTTTACCATCATCCGTCCCAATCCAAATTAAGTCTTTTTCAAGTGGTGATTCTGTAATAACGAATATGTTGGCATAAAACTCTGCTCCGGTGTTATCTTGAGTGATCGGTCCACCCGAAGATTTAATGGTTTCTGGATCATTGCGGGATAAATCAGGACTAATCACTTCCCAAGATTGCCCTTCATTGTAAGTAACATGTAGATAATTAGACCCGGCATACAATTTATTAGGATCATGAGGACTAAATGCCACAGGGAAGTTCCAGTTGAAACGATATTTCATGACTTCAGCCCCACTACCAGCAGGATTATCAGGCCATACATTGGTGGAGCGTGTTTGCCCTGTTAGGTGATCCAAACGCATCATATATCCTTTATAAGTACCCCCATAAACAATGTCAGGATTTTCAGGGTCGGGTGCCAAATGTGCACTTTCACCACCAGCTGAAGGCTCCCAGTCTCTTTCTGAGATTGAACCACCTTTCCCTCTATGATTGATACGGATACTACTGTTATCCTGTTGGGCCCCATAGATGCGGAAAGGAAAATGGTTATCCGTGGTCACCCTATAGAATTGAGAAGTAGGCTGATTGTGATAAGTAGTCCAGTTTTCACCTTGATCATAACTTACCTGTGCGCCACCATCATCTGCTACAACCATAATATTATTGTCATTGGGGTTGATCCAAAGGTCATGGTGATCCCCATGAGGAGTCCTGATCTGTGTGAAGTTATTACCACCATCTTTTGATACCCAGAAGCCAACATTACAAACATAGACTCTATCCTCATCTTTGGTATCTGCATAAATGCGGGAATAGTACCAAGCACGTTGGCGTAAGTTTCTGTTGGTGCTGGTTTTTTTCCAGGTTTTTCCACCATCATCCGAACGGAACACCCCACCTTGTTGATTTTCTATTATGGCCCATACACGATCAGAATTTAATGGCGAAACTGTCACCCCAATAATTCCATTTACTCCTTCTGGTAAACCTTGATTGCGAGTAATGTCTTTCCATGTATCACCTCCATCGGTACTTTTCCATAGCTTACTACCAGGGCCACCACTATCCATTCGGTATCCATTTCGTTTCATTTGCCAGGTAGAAGCGTAGATAATGCGAGGATTATTTGGGTCAAGAATAATATCTACAGCACCTGCTTTATCACTTTCAAAAAGAATGCGTTCCCAGTTTTTTCCTCCATCCTTTGAGCGGTATACACCCCGCATGTCATTGGGTTTCCAAAGGTTACCAATAGCAGCTACATACACCAAGTCAGGATTTTGTGGGTGAACGCGGATGCGTCCTATGTGCTCAGAATCTTTCAAACCAATAAAGGACCAGGTTTGTCCTGCATCAGTAGATCGCCAAAGTCCGTGCCCAGAAGATACATTGCCACGAAGAGTTTGTTCTCCTTCTCCAACATAGATGACATTAGGGTCACTTTCTGCCAAAGCTACTGCGCCTATAGATCCGCCAAAATAGCCATCGGAGATACACTTCCAGGTATTCCCACCATCTTCAGTTTTCCAAACGCCTCCACCGGCGGTACCCATATAATAAAGGTTGGTACGATTGGCTACTCCCACAGCAGTTCCGGCACGACCACCTCTAAATGGTCCTACCAAGCGCCATTTCATGGCATCAAAATGTTTTTCTTCAAAATTTGTTTTTTGTGAAAAGGAAGGCTGCGGTATTATCGCTATCATAACACAGCAGGCTAATATAAAACTAATGTTCTTCCACAGTAATTGCATATGTCAGTATTTAAGGTTAGAGATACTACATGGAGTAAGTTGCCATCTGTTTTCGGTAGTACTGCCGAAAACAGATGGCAACTTACTTCACAACATATTGAAGTTAAAAAATTAATCTTTAATTAATTGCTCAAAAGTCAAAACATAACCATTTATATCTCGCATTGAAAAGTCAATGGCGCCACAAGGAGTGATGTGGGGATGATCTAAAGTATCACATTTTGCTTTGATAAGATCATAAGTGGTATTGATATCATCGACATGAAAACAAAGCACCACACTCCCACCTATTGTTTCATCCTTTAGAAAGGGTGCTTCTGCTTTGTGTTTGTCTTCATTCTTGAAAGAGAGTTTAAATTCCCCTAATTGCATCATCGCCCAATATATTTTACCCTCTTCCTCATCAGAAGCGATTAGCTGAAAATCCAACATATCTTGATAAAAAGCAACAGTTTCTTCAACAGAATTGACCATGAGTTCGAGGATGGTGGTGTTGATTTTCATAGACATTTTATGATTTTATGAGACAATGTCAGTCCACTTTCATTGTAATTTAATCTATTTTTAGGAAGCTATTACAAAGAAATCACCTTTGTGAACCCTTATTTCATAATGCATAGACTTACTCAAACTCCTTATATCTACTCAATACTTTATAACGCAAATGGTTACATGCTCCTGAGATACCAGGGAATAATACCGAACTATTGACATGAAGGATATCCAACTTATCCAATAAATTCTCAACTAATTCTTTTTTTATCAAAACTCGACATAAATCAGGTCGGTACTCATTATTTTTTTCAAGAGGAACAAAGCCTTGCCTGGGGTCCCTATCATGAAGTGTAAACCATCCAGCTTGCAGATGAATGCGATCTGTTACATTTAGTGGCTTAAAAATATAGGTTCGGTTTACATCAAATGGTTTCTCCCTAACTTCCATCTGGTTTCTAGGATCAATTATTCTTCGATCATTTTCTTTCATACAACATGCCCAGATGGATATGTTAGTATTTAAATCATCTTTATCAGAAATTGCATCACAGGCAAACCAAAGAGCAGCCAGGGGGTTAGATGTCCAATCTAATAAGCGTGTAGGAAGGCCGTAATGCTGAGCCAAACACAGGACCTCAAGTTGATCCTTTTCTTTAATATCCATGGCCTTAATTTCTCTATTATTAATTGTTAAAAATTCTTCAAACATTTGATTTTCAATTTCATTGACTTGTATGCTTTTGGTTCTATTCCATTTTGATTTAACTGTCCGAGCAATACCAGGTATTAAAGGAAAAAGGTCACTTTTTACTCCTCTAAAAATAACAAAGTGATGTTTGCTACATAAGTCTAAGCTCCATGAGATATAATCAGAAAATGATTCACACAGAAAGGTCTTTATTGTATTTGTAGACATAATATTCTTGTTTAAAAAGTAAAAACCTGAAAGTCAATTGACTTTCAGGTTCTATAATAATTACGGTAAGTGAATCCCTCGTCTAAGAATGCTAATAGCAACAATGCTTAGCAATCCAAAGAAAAGGACCTGAAACAGTTGAGCCCTACGTTTTGTAGGAATGTTTTGACTAATTACTAAGTCTAGCTCACTCTTAAGCACTTTATTCGTTGAGTGAGCTTCTTGAAGACTGTTTTCAAGCAGTTTGTTTTGCGAATTGGTCCTAACCAATTGCTGATTAGTTGATTCTTGTAAACTTCTTGCTCTTACAAGTGCATCAGTAGAGTCTGACAGAGCACTTTCTAAAATAGTCTTCTCTCTGTCCAATTGCCCATTTTTCTTCTGTAAATGTGTAATAGTTTTCTGTGATTCTTCGTTTTCTAACTGCAACTCATCATTTAACTTTCTTGCCTGTTCACAGGGATCGAATGGATTATCCTGAGTAATCTTAGGGAAAGGAATAACTTGTTGAAGGTTAGAAGTTTGAGTAGTAGCAGATGGATTCAAAAATCCTTCAATTGTGTTTTGAGTAAACAGTACAAGCCCAATCACTGCTATTCCAATCAAGCTTAACACATAATTCAATGCATCCTTCATGACATATAGATTTTATGCAAATCAGGATCTAAATCATAGAATTGTCATATATTAGTGTTGCTAGTACTTGTTATGACAGGATTTGATCCTAATTAACATGTTAAAAAATCAGTACCTGGCAGCCCTGCTGCTGGGTTTCTGATTTACCCATTTGACTGCCTATACTCTTTTAATTTTACCTACTCAAACAATTTAACAAAACAAAACACAATTTGCAAATTTTTTAAACTTATTTACAATCAATTTACTGCAAATTGCAAATCTTACTTCCAAACTTTAACATAGTTAATGTACTTTTTACAATAAATAAATCTTTTTCCTGTAAATTAGCACTATAATATTTGACTAATGTAAAGTAAAACCATTCATACCTAATGTAAGAGGAAGGTAGCTTTGAAACATGCAAAAAGTCGCATTATCTGAGGTCTTTTTTTTTGCAATTTGCAAAACTGTTTTTTTTTCGCTATATTTAAGTATTATAAGTATGAAACTAAAAGCCGATTGAATTCGAAACAACAATCAATGGCAGATCAAAATATCCGTAGTTTAAGCAGACAAAAAGCGAGGTCAATTATAATTAAGTTTTTAGACCAGATAAAAGAGGAGTCTTTATTAGAGCATAAAACAGGTCTAACATATACCCAATTAAATCTCGCAGGTTTTATAGGTTTAAAAAGGACTCAAGACATTAGTAATGCTAAATCAGGTTCTGAAAATATATCAGATAAACGTTTATATGACTTATTAGAACTTCTCGTAAGTTCCTTTGAAGAACTAAAAATTGAAGGCAATGAAGAAGATAAATATATACACGAACTTGCCTTCAAACTTGCCAATAATCTAATTGATATTTCTACACAGCCTGGAGAAAAATTTAACCGTTCCAAAATATTTGAGTTAAAAGACTTAAAGTATAAACCCAAAGAATGGAGTTTGTACAAACGAGAACGTTTCATTGCTATTGTAGGGGCCGGAGCCAGTCATTCCGCAACCAAAAATTCAACAAAACCGATACCTATTGCAAAAGGTGCTGTTTCAATTCTTAGACAAGCATTTAATCATAAAGTCCAACAAAAAATAATTGACGATGAAATTAAAAGACTAGCTAACATTAGACAGACATCTATTGATGATTTTGAAACTCAATTGATGGCATTAGCTCGATTTAGTTCTCCATTATTGATAAAAAAACTTGAAGAATTTTGTGGAAATAGAAATACTCCTACTCTTGTATATGACATATTAGCCCATATGTTTAAACACCGTTTTGTGGATGTTATCATTAATTTC
>JBCBCD010000492.1:0-5619 GCA_038530915.1 Bacteroidota bacterium | reverse complement strand
TGACCGCTTAAGATCATGTTGTTCATTTCATTTACACGGTCTTTGATAGAACCCATTATTAGTTGGTTTAATTATTAATAATATTTGATGTTTAAACACCAATGTAGGTTCTAAGTTCCGCTATTTTGAAAAAGATTATAAGTTGATGAGATTACAAGGTTAGAAGTGATAAAAACTCTTAACCTTATAATCTCATAAACTTATAACCTAATTTCCAATTACCTTAATTAGCGTTCCTTTCTGTACTTGTGTATTCAACTGCATACCGTTTATCAACGCAAGTTCTTCGTGCCTATCTTTAGGCATTCCGAATGAACTCATTGCTTGACTGAAGGTAGTAGTCCTGGCAACCGTTTTGATGCGAATGCGTTCTGCTTTGACATCAATTCTTCTTCTGTCTGTCAAGCGTCTGAAGCCTTGAGCACATTGACTAAAAATAGGACGATATTGATTGTAGAGTGGAGCGTAAGTCATACCATGGAAAGCGTAAATGATTCCTTTTTCCTGATCATTAATATAGAAGGATTGAATTTTAGCCACTTTATCTGGACTTGGATCTTGCGGATTGGCTTGCTCGGCTAAAACGAATAGTGCTTGGAATCCATTAATAGTAGTACGTTGTGATTGAGCATTGGTCAACTGTGCTTGCTGAATAAAATTTTGAGCAGCTTCTTCCAAAGTATTGCCTTTACCCAAAGTAAGAATCATCAAAGCATCTTGAGTATCTGGAGGCATCATGTCTACCTGACTAGGGTTGTTGACTACCCTCCATCTGGCAGGAACCGGAAATTCAAATAGTAAATCAGGATGATAAAATCGTCCATCTGCTACATACCCTTGCCTTGGATCTTCACCATAAGTTAAGCCATCGATCATTCTAAGATAAGAATCACGTCCTACCTTATATTCTTGATCGGGAAGCTTAGTTTGTTGTTCCATAGCTAGTTGACCCACTCTGTTAAAGCGATCCCCCGGATCGGGGTGAGTCGATAAGAAATTGGGTACTGCTTGACCTGAATCACCTTGCAATCTTTGAATGGTTCTAAAGAAATTAGCCATTTCTCTGGCATCATAGCCAATTTGCGTAGAATACTCTACACCTAGTTTATCTGATTCATTCTCATGATTCCTACTAAAAGAAAGACTCAATAACTGAATACCCGCCATCGCTAACTCACCATATTGAGCAAATTCTTCTGAAGCCAACATCCCTACAATAAAACCTCCTTGCAATAGATACTGACTAGTCATTTGACGGGCTGAGTGACGAGCTGTAATATGACCAATTTCATGCCCTAATACTCCGATAAATTCTGCTTCATTGTTGAAGTGCGCTAAAATGCCTCTTGTGAAATAAACATAGCCACCTGGAACGGCAAAAGCATTGACAACTGGAGAATCCAATACTTTAAACTCATATTTTAAATTGGGTCTGTGTGAGATGGCAGCCATCGCTTTACCATGTTGATTGATGAATCCTTGTATTTGCTCATTCTGATATAAACCAAAAGCTGCTACAATTTGTGGATCATTTTGTGCTCCCATACTGATTTCTCCCTGCTCAGACAAAAAACTCAATTCTTTTTTGCCCGTAACCGGATTGATAGCACAAGACTGTACTAAAAAGATACTAATCAGTAGAAAGTAAAAGGGTAGATAGTACGGTAATTGTTTCATTGGAAAGACTAGTTTTTTTATGAAAATACTCATTTTCTTTTTTGGAAAGAAAAAGATATCCAGAGTTGCACTGCAACACTTACCCAATTTTGACGCATTAAACGCTACTAAAGTCACTTTTTTCATTATTCATCGGTCATCATTCATTGTTCATCTTTCATTTATTATAACCGCATAATCCAATGAATCTTCCAACCTTTCAGTTCCTAAGGATTTTTTCTTTTATCGTCTGAACTTAGATAACCAATGCTATTGTAATGAAACCAAACACCAAGCTATTGGGAAGTGCCACTCAAGTTTTGACCATAAAAAAAGATTTATTTTAGTTGAAGATGATTTTCCTGGAAGCAATCTTCAAATTCTCTTTCAATTTAACGAACTTGGAGAAGTCAAGTGGTTACCAAATATTGGATCTATAATAAGATCCAATATTTGGCAACCACTTAATTCCTTAAAAAACAGCGGCTTAAACACTGGTAGAGTAGGAGCTGCTAATCAAAAAGAATGAAGCACCACATCACCACATGAAAAAATTCAACCCAACCACTCGATTTTCTGATCGGGTTGCCAATTATGTGAAATATAGACCTTCCTATCCTGAGGAAGCCATTACTTCTTTTATCCGGGAGTATTCCATTTCCAAGGAAAGCACATTTGCAGATATAGGTTCAGGTACAGGTATTTTTAGTAAGCTATTGTTAGAACAAGGGATGAATGTCTTTGCTATTGAACCCAACCTGGAGATGCGTACTTATGCTGAAAATCATTTAAAGACCTATGCAAGATTTGAATCTATGAATGCTACTGCCGAAAATACTGGCTTAAAAGATCAAAGTGTAGATGTCATTACCTGTGCGCAAGCGTTTCATTGGTTTGAGTTAGAACCAACCTTAAAGGAATTCAATAGAATCTTAAAGTCCAAAGGTTTCATCCTATTGATTTGGAATGAAAGAAAAATAGATACTCCTTTCTTACAGCAATATGAAGATTTATTGATTCAATATGCAATTGATTACACACAGGTCAATCACATGAATTATACTTCAGAAAGACTGGCTTCCATTTTTAGTGAGCGAAAAATGGAGCTTTATCAATATCAAAATTGCCAATTGTTTGATTTAGAAGCTTTGAAGGGGCGATTATTGTCTTCCTCCTACTCCCCAAAGGAATCTCATCCCAATTTTAAACCGCTTATGACAGAAATAGAACGTTTATTTGAAACTACTCAAAAAGAAGGTACAGTAAGTTTTGATTATGATTGTTCGGTTTATGTTTTTTCATGAGTATTCCTCAACTATAACTGTACTTGTATTTACGCGACAACTTACCAGTTTTTTACTTATGAATCATTGTCTTTCAATTTACGTAATTGAAGTTATCTAAGGTTTTATCTAATGCAAAAAAGGCAGGCTTAAAAGGGCCATTTTTGCTCAGGTACAAAATTTTAGATAAATTCAGAATCTTAACAAAATGAGTGGTTCCTTTTAATAAAATATTGGGAGACAAAAGTACACTTTAGGGGTTCAAACAACGAAGTATTTAAACTTTTAGATCGTCTTTGTATCTAAAGAGTAGACTTACAGAGAATATACAATTGAAAAAATGAACACTATGAAAGGACTGATGATCATACTGGTGGCCTTGTGTTTAATGGCAGTGACGAGGATTGATTGGCAAAAAAAGAAAGAAAACTACACCAATAAGGAAATTTCAAGACGAACTTTTCAATATGCTGTTAAGGATGGAGAAAAATTGATGCTGGATATATATGAAGCCAAAGGTGACGATAGAAGGGATAAACCTGTACTAGTTTGGATGCATGGCGGAGGCTTTTCAGGTGGAAGTAGAGGTGGAGATGATGAAGTCAAATTGATGGAAAGTGCAGCACAGAATGGTTACGTAGGTGTTTCTATTTCCTATAGGTTGACCATGAAAGGACGTCATTTCGGTTGTAAAACTTCAAAAGCAGAAAAAGAAGCAACTTTTAGAGCTGCTGGAGAAGACTATTGGGATGCCGTATATTACCTGTATGCAAACAGGGTGAAACTAGGAATAGATCCAGAGAAGATTGTTTTTGGAGGAAGTAGCGCCGGTGCTGAAGGTATGTTAACGGCTGTTTATATGAAAGAGTGGCTCTACGATACTACTACTATTTATGATGAAATAAAACCAGCTGCTGTAGTTTCTCTTGCAGGTGCCATGATAGACGCGAGTTACATCAAAGAAGACAATGCAGTACCTGCTCTTTTCTTTCATGGAACGACTGATCCACTTGTCCCTTTCGGCACGGCTCCACATCACCTTTGTAAGAAAAATCAAGCTGGATATATATGGTTAGATGGCTCTGAAACCATTACGAATAGATTGGATGATCTGGGAGCTTCCTACTTATTATATGCTTATGAAGGTTTTGGTCATGAAGTCGCAAACATTCAATTTGATAAGTTGGACTTGGTTTATCGCTTTTTAGATGAAGTGGTTCTGCAAAAAAATACCATTCAACAGAAGGTATCAGTTATCTTTCCATAATAAAAGAGTGTTTTTATCCATCCGCTATGAGGAGCAAGGAGGTGGACATCCCAAAAACGCACACCGATTTCATCTAAAGTCTTGGACTTACCCATTTAATGCTACATCTCAAACTAAAAAATTGTATATTTATACGGGCAACAACCTAAATATCTAGTGTATAAACTTCACCATTTATTTATAAGTCTGTTTTTAGCGCTTGTTGTGTTGACCTGTGATCGCAATTTGGTCAAGGGTGATAGCTTTGTTGTAGGCTTTTCTCAATGTACAACTGATAGTGATTGGCGAGTGGCGATGCATCAGGCGATGTACAGAGAGTTGGCTTTCCATCCGGAAATTGACCTGATCATAAAAGACGCAGATAGTGATAATGAGAAACAGGTAGAACACATTCAAGAATTTATTGATGATCAAGTTGACCTAATCATTGTCTCACCTAATGAATCGGATCCCATTACTCCCATTGTAGAAGCAGCAGTAAAGAGAGACATTCCTGTCATGGTACTGGATAGACGAACGAGTTCTTCCATCTATGATGCCTATGTCGGAGGTGACAATTATACCATTGGTAAAATTGCCGGCAACTATTGCAGACGTATGTTGGAAGATGGGGGAAAGGTGTTAGAAATTTGGGGATTGACAGGATCTTCTCCTGCTATTGATCGCCATTTGGGGTTTGTTGATGAAATTGGTAAATATCCGGATATCGAATTGGCTGGACGCATTTCAGGTTCCTGGATGCGAGATACAGTAAAAAACCAGTTGAAAGAATTGGTTGATTTGTATGAAGACGTTGATTTAGTATATGCTCATAATGATATCATGGCATTAGGAGCCTATGAAATTTTTAAAGAAAACGGGCTTGAGGACAAATTATATATAGGTGTAGATGGTTTACTGGGTCCTACAGGCGGAATTCAATTGGTGGATGAGGGTATTTTAGACGCTACTTTATTGTATCCTACTGGTGGTGAAGATGCTATTAGATTAGCTGCAAAGATATTGAAGGGGGAAAGTTACGACAAAGAAAATATGCTCCAAACCACAGTTATTGATTCTTCTAATGTAAGGATCATGAAGCTGCAGGCAGAACGTATTGATGCACAAAAAAAAGATATTGCTCGACAGGGTGAAAAAATAAGTGAACAGATACGACTCTATCGTACGCAACAAATTTACCTTGTTATTTTGATTGCCAGCTTGCTTTTGGTGATCATTTTAGGCGGTATAGTTTATGCTTCTTTAAAAGCCAATCAAAAAGTAAATAAAGAGTTGGCTACCAAAAATGAAGAAGTGATAGAAATGGCTGATAAAGCGGAGCAGGCAACCAGTGCTCAGTTCAAATTCTTTACCAATATCTCTCACGAATTTAGAACGCCACTTACCTTAATATTAGCTTCCATCGATGATATA